>JAQCNG010000166.1 GCA_028275145.1 Halovenus sp.
TCCGAACTCACGGGGCTCGCAGTCGGGGTGCTCGGTGACGTCTCCGTGACCGACGCCGACCCCGACGCGACACCGAGCGAGACGGGACCCGTTGCCTACCGGGTGAGATACGACGACAGCGTGGTTGCGAGTGTCCGACTGTACCCGGAACGGGCCGCGGTGTGTCTGCGCGGCGAGCGGGCGTGGCCGGAGGGGGCGGCGACAGGCGACGCCGAAACCGGCGGGCCTGCCGACACGCTCCGGGTGACAGACGGTGCAGAGGTCAAGCGGGCCGTGGACGCGCTCCGGGAGACCCTCGGAGGCGGGGCCGACGGGACCGCCCCGGGCGAGGGGTGAGCGGACAGACTGGGTGGTCGGCAACGTCCGGGGCGCGGGACAGTCGAGAGGTGGCGCAACTCTCTTTGGCAGTCCGGGCGGTGAGTGTGGTATGTCGTTTTTCGACAGGTTGAGCGAGCGCATCGACGCCGTCGACAGCGTCGTCTCGGTCGGACTGGACCCGGACCCCGACCGACTCCCCGAACAGGTCCAGGGGGCTGAGTTGCCACGCTGGGCGTTCAACCGGCGTATCATCGACGCGACACACGAACACGCCGCCTGCTACAAGCCCAACGCGGCGTTCTACGAGGACCCCGACGGCTGGCGTGCGCTCGCGGAGACAGTCGCATACGCTCACGGCAAGAACGTTCCAGTGTTGCTCGACGCGAAGCGGGCCGACATCGGCAACACCGCCCGCCAGTACGCCACGGCCCTCGATACCGTCGACGCCATCACGGTCAACCCGTATCTCGGCGGTGATTCACTGCAACCGTTTCTCGACCGGACGTCGAAAGGGGTGTTCGTGCTGTGTCGGACCTCCAACCCGGGCAGTGGGGACCTGCAGGAACTCGAACTGGCCGGGGGGGAGCAGGTCTACGAGCGGGTCGCCTCGCTCGCGTCGACCTGGAACACCGGCGGAAACGTCGGTCTGGTGGTCGGTGCGACAGCCCCGGCGGAACTCGAGACGGTGCGGGAACTGGTCGGGGACCTCCCCTTTCTGGTGCCGGGCGTGGGCACACAGGGCGGTGACGAGCGCGCGGCCGTCGAGTACGGACTCGGCGACGGCGTTGGACTGGTCAACTCCTCGCGTGGGATCATCTTCGCGGGCGAGGCGGCCACCGGTCACGACGACCCGGCGCGGTACTTCGGGGCCGCGGGCGAGGCGGCAAAGCGACTGCGACGGCGTCTGAACCGATTCCGCTGAGCGCGCCGGGAGCGGTAAGCAAGAATCAAGAGGCCTGGTTCAGTATGCCTACCCACGAACCCATATGAGACGAAATCTCTGCACGAAATATCGGGTATCGGCCACAACGTGGACGACACACTGCGTTCGGTTGTCCGGGAACAGATGACAGGAGCCTGGACAGTTTGCTCGGGGGCACGCCGACTCGTGGTGGGTGTGCTGGTGCTCGCGGCAGTGATGGTCGTGCTGTCGGGGACAGCGGCCGCCGGCGTGGCCGTCGACGACAGCGGCGATGCTGGCGCCACCGAGGGCAACGCGGAACTGAGTTCTATCGACACACCGGCGGAGGTCCAGATGGACCAACCGCTGGAGGGTACAGAGGGCGACGCGCTCACCGACACGGTCCAACGCGCGGACTCCGGGGACAACACCGCGGGGCAGGCAGGCACATCGGCCCAGGACCCGGGTGGTGCGGACCTGCAGATAGCGTCGGTCGATGCCCCCGCGGAGATCGAGACGGACGCCGACCTCGAGGTGAACGTCACCGTGGAGAACGTCGGCAACGAGACCGGCACCGAGAGCGCCGTGGACCTGCTCGTCGGCGACGAGCGGGTCGACAATGTCAGCGACGTGACCGTGGCGGCGGGCGAGACCTCGAACGTGACACTGGTGTTCGGCGGGACCGCCGAGCAGTACGACGAGGGTGACACGATCGAGTTTAGCGTTGCGCTCTCGGATTTCGACGAGAGTACGAACAGCAGCACCGACGTCGGTGTGACCGACCCAATCCCCCCGGGGGTCGACATACGGCTGGATTCACTCGACACGCCCGACGAGATAGCGATCGAGGATATACTCATCGTGACCTACACCGTCGAGAACACGGGGAACGAATCGGGCTCCGAGTCGGTGAATCTCGTCGTCGACGGCGAGGCTGTCGACACTGACGAGAATGTCCAGGTCGACCCCGGGGCAAACAAGAGCGGTCAGCTCGTTCTGGACGGTGTCGACGAGCGATTCGAGGAAGGAGAGACGATATCGTTCTCGGTGGAGCTCCCGAGGTTCGACGACAGTCTCGCCGGGTCGACCAGTATCGAGGGGAACAGTAGCGGGGGCGGCGATGGGGGGGACGACAACGGAACCGCCGAAGGGGTGCTGGAGCTGGTTTCCATCGACGCCCCGGAGATAACCGACCCCAGCACCGACCTGACAGTCGACTATACGATACAGAACGTCGGCGACCAGCCCGCCACCGAGTCGTTTGTCGACCTCCGGGTCGAGGGGGCCCCGTTCGACACCGACGAGGACGTCACCGTGCAGCCGGGTGAGACAGTGAACGGGTCGCTGAGTCTCACCAGTGTCGCCTACCAGGACGGCGAAACCGTCGAGTTCACCGTCGAGTTGATCGACTTCGAGGACAGCATCGAGGGCGAAACCTTCGCCGGGACGGTGAACAGAACCGGCTCAGTCGCCATCCAGGGGGCGATCAGAACCGACTCGACGTCCCTGTCGGTGGTGATAGAGAGCATCGAGGACATAGACGGGACCGGTTGGCTGGTCGTGGAGAACCTGGACACCGGTGTTCAGTCGGATGTGATTCCGGTCGCGGAGGGGGAGTTCGAGACGCTGTCGCTGGACGAGATCGGTGGCGTACAGTTCGGTGACACCGTCGAGGTGCGGATGGCCGCCGAAAACGAGTTCGTCAACCTGCTCGACACCACGACCAGAACCGTCGAGGCCGGAGCAAACAAGCCGATTGCGGCGTTTGTCTGGAATCCGGCCGTCCCGGACGTCGGCCAGCCAATCGCTTTCGACGCCGGGAACGCCCGCGGGGAGGGCGGTAACGTCGTCGAGTACCGCTGGGACTTCGACAACAACGGCGAGTTCGACACTGTCACCGACAGCCCCGTCGCCCAGCACAGTTTCGAGTCGGGCGGGACAAAGCAGGTCAGACTGGTCGTCGAGAACGAGGTTGGTCTGACAGACGAGACTGTCGAACAGGTGACCGTCCAGGAGCGTCTGGACCCCGCAGAGCCGGACCTGACCTCGCTGACAGTCGCCGGGCAGGGGCCGCAGGCGACAATCGAACCTAGGAGCGCGGACGTGTCGGTGTCGCTCGTGAACGTCGGCGAACAGGCCGGCCGGTTCGACCTGACCCTCGAGGTGGGCAGTTCGGTCATCAGAACAGCCACGACGGACGAACTCGGCGGCGGCGAGGGCAAACAGGTGACATTCGACGACGTGACCGGCGTTCTCGACCCTGGAACGTACGACATCACAGTGTCGACAGCCAACAACACGGCCACCGGCGCAGTGACCGTCGAGACGTCGTCGGAGCCAGAGCCGGAACCCGAAGCGGTGTTTGCCGTCGCCGGCGTGGAGACGAACAGCCCCGTCACCATCGGTGAGAATCTGACCGTGACCACAGAGGTGACAAACACCGGCGACAGCAACGGGACGGCGACGCTCGAACTCGACGTGGGCGACCTGGGCAACGAAACCGTCTCGGTGAGCCTCGACGGCGGCGAGTCGACGAACCAGACGCTCACTCTGCCGGCAGGGCTGGACAGCGACGGCGAGTACGACCTGACCGTCTCCGTCGGAGACACAGAAAAAAACGCGTCGGTGACTGTCGCCCAGAGCGGTGACGGTACCTCGACTGCGCCGGTCATCGTGCTGGTGCTGATGCTCGTGTTGCTGGTCTTCGGTGGTGGACTGTTCTACTACAGCGCCGAATCCCAGGGCTCCGGGGGCCCGAGCGACCAGCTCTGAGCGGGCAGCCGTTTTTTCGACCCCGACGCTGTCGACACAGACGGCGCGTCTCACCTGGTATCGGTGGTGGCGACACCGGCTGCAAGACGCCGCCGGCCACCTAGGTCAGCACGGCAGCGAGACGGTGCTGACCGTCTGGTTGTGGGCGGCGTCCCAGAAGGACAGTTCCGTGACCGTCCAGGTGGCCGGGTCGACCTGACGCGCTGTCACGCGCCGGGCGGCGGACAGCGACCCGCCGCGGGCGACGGTGACGTGTGGGGTGTACTCCGGTCCCTCGATGGACTCGACCGGTTCGAACACCGCGGACAGCCTCTCGTGCAGTCGGTGCAGTTCGGGTGACTCGACGGCCAGGTAGACAACGGGTGTGGTGCCGGTCACGGCCGCCTCGAAGCAGCCGACACCCGTCACACGCACCTCGAAGGGGGGTTGGCCGGCGAGTGCCTCGCGGGCGCGGGCCTCCAGTCGACTGTACGCCCGCTCTGGGCCGGTCCCGTCGAGGCGTTTCGCACAGAGTGTGTGCTCGCCCCGACACCGGGCACGGGCCTGTGGGAGTTCGCGGGCGATGTCACTCGCGAGCGCGGCCACCTGCCCCGGAACCGGCACGTTCAGGCTGTACACACCCTGTACACGGAGAGACTGGACAAAAGTCCATCGTCGTCTGCTGTCGGTGTCGCTCAGATGTGGTCGAACCACCACAGAACGATACAGACGACGATAGCGACCCCAAGGAGGTTCGGGACCAGCACGGTCACGAGGGACAGAGACGCGAGCAACCCGCTGACTAGCTCCACGAGCAGCCAGACAACCGTGAGTACGAGAACGATAGACAGGAGCGTATCGGTGTCGAGTTTCCCGCGCATGAGCAACCGTTCGACTGCGGAGTTCAAATTCTTTCCGGGCAGAGTGAGCGCCGACCGCCGCCGGGCCGGCCAGGCGAGCAGCCCGGACGGGCACTCACCGCAGGGTGCCACCGAGGGGTCGCCGGTAGATGACCGTCTCGTAACTGTCCTCTCCAATCGCAATCTCGCTGTGTCCGTCGAGAGCGAACCCCCGGGACTCGTAGAACGAGCGGCCAATCTCGTTCTCCGCGAGCGCCTCGAGCGCTACCGCCTCGATATCCGACGGGGTCGCGTCGATTCCCGTCCCGACCAGTTCCGTGCCCAGGCCGCCACCCCACCAGTCCGGGTGCACGTACACCTCCTTGAGACCGGCCTCGGAGGACCCGACAAACGGCTTCGTCTCCCCCCAGCGCACGAAGACGTAGCCACGGACCGTCCCGCCGACCTGTGCACCGAGGGCCACTCCGGGGCTGTCCCTGTCCGGAAGGCGGTCCAGCCACCTGTCGAGCACCGCCGGTTCCGGGTCGACGGTCACCCGCTCGAGCACCTCGTCGGGTAACACGCCGGCGTAGGCCGCCCGCCAGGCCTGCCCGTGGGCCTCGATTGCACCGCGGACCGACTCGCGGTCGTCGAGTGACCGTATCTCCATGTGGCTACGCTCGTGTCTCTCCGATTTATATCCGGCGAGCGCGACTCCGAGCTGGCCCGGGGTCCGTGCGAGCACAGCCACAGGATTTTAGTAGTATGCCATCCAGTATCGAACCGCAATGGCGACTGGTACCGTTGATTTCTTCAACGACACTGGCGGTTACGGCTTCATCGAAACTGAGGACTCGGAGGAGGACGTGTTCTTTCACATGGAAGACGTCGGCGGTCCGGACCTCGAGGAGGGACAGGATGTCGAGTTCGATATCGTGCAGGCCGACAAGGGCCCGCGCGCGAAGAACCTGAAACGGCTGTAGATGAGACGGCTGTAGAGCGGGCGAGTGGAGCCGACGCCCGCTGTGGACAGCCTGTACTCAGTCCCGGGCAACGGCGCCGACGCGACCAGACCGGGACCGGAGTCGCCAGCAGTGCATCACGCTATTGTGGCTCCGGTGTGAACACAGCCCCGTGCCGTCGGAGCCGTCAGACCCGACAGTCGTCCGCTCTCTCGCAGTGACGACCGGAGACGTGGTCGCGGCACTCGAGGTAAACCGGACGAGTGACGACCACGCGACGTTGCGGGTCACGCCACCGTTCAGCGCGCGCATGCGGGCCAGACTCCACGTCGACCGGTCCGGGGGCCAGCAGTCCGGCGAGACGAGCACTCATCGGACCGGGGTGGCGGGCGACTCCGGGGAGAGCAGCGACGGTGGAGAGACAGCCGGGTACAGCCAGCACGAGGGGACAGTGGGCGGCGGTGATGGGCACGGCGGGGAACCGCTGTACGTCGAACCGACGCAACTCCTCACAGACCCGCCGGAGTACCCGCGGCCGGCCGACACGCGGGCGGAGTTACTGAGCGACCCCGAGACAGCCTACACAGTCGAGCGTCACCACGAGCATCACGAGAGGGCTGTCCGGGAGTGGCGGGCGTCGGTGCCCGGGTGCATCCGCGAGCAGTTCCCGCTCGATACGCCGGCCGGACCGGTCGAGGTGACTGTCAGAACACTCGAGAGCGACCTGCTGTGACAGTCCGGCGACGCTCGCAGAGGAGTTTTACGCACCGGTCGACAACGATGCACAATGGCGGAGGTCGACTCAGAGGGGGGCACGGAGCTACCGGACGGCGCGTGGACCGTCGGCCAGTTGAACGAGGAGATACAGCAGACACTAAAGGCCCAGCGCGGCCGGTTCCCGACCCACATCGTCGGCGAGATTGCCGAGGTGGACGACTACGAGTTCGGCAGTTTCTTCCAGTTGCGCGACCTGTCGGAGGAGCCGTCCATCTCCTGTCTCGCGTGGGCCAACGAGGTGGCGTCGTTCGACCACGACATCGAGGCGGGAACGGAGGCAGTCGTCGAGGCCACCGTCGATTT
>JAQCNG010000171.1 GCA_028275145.1 Halovenus sp.
TCGGGGGTGAACCCGTCGAGGAACTCGGCTCCGTCGAGCACGTCGCACCGATGCGCTCGCTCGACCAGAGTGTCGAGGCCGCCGACGTCCGGGCGTTCGACGAGCGGGTCCGGGACGACCTGGCCGAGGCGGGCTACGACGGACCGGTCAGCTATCTCTGCGAGCCGAAGTTCGACGGACTCTCGCTGGAGGTGGTCTACGAGGACGGCGTCTACGAGCGTGCGGCCACCCGGGGTGACGGCGAGCGCGGCGACGACGTGACCGAGCAGGTCCGCACGATTCCGAGTGTGCCGGGTCGACTCCGGGGTGAGTTCCCGGACACTCTCGCGGTGCGTGGCGAGGTGTACATGCCCCGGGAGGCATTCCAGGCGTACAACCGCGAGCGCGTCGAGCGCGGCGACGACCCCTTTGCCAACCCACGCAACGCCGCCGCCGGCACGCTCCGGCAGTTGGACCCCTCGGTCGTCGCCGAGCGTCCCCTCTCGATTTTCTTTTTCGGGGTGCTGGATTCGACCGCCGCGTTTGCCAGCCACGAGGAGATATACGAGCGCCTGCCGGAGTGGGGGCTGCGCGTCACCGACCGTGTCGAGCGTGTCGACGACATCGAGGGGGCACTCGCGTACCGGGACCGCCTGCTGGCGGCCCGCGACGACCTGGACTACGAGATAGACGGAACGGTCGTCACGCTGAACAACCGGGAGGCCTGTGACCTGCTGGGCCACACCGCCCGCGCACCACGGTGGGCGTTTGCATACAAGTTCCCCGCCCGCTCGGAGCGCACCACCGTCCGCGATATCGTTGTCCAGGTCGGCCGGACGGGCCGGTTGACCCCGGTCGCGCTGCTTGACCCCGTCGAGGTTGGCGGTGTCACCGTCTCGCGTGCCAGCCTCCACAACCCCGGAGAGACCGAGCGACTCGGCGTTGCCGTCGGCGACGAGGTGCGTATAAAACGCGCCGGCGACGTCATCCCAGACGTGACCGAGGTTGTCGAGCACCACAGCGAGGGGCAGTTCACGTTTCCAGAGCGGTGTCCGGTGTGTGAAACGCCGGTCGACCGGGACGGCCCGCTGGCGTTCTGTCCGGCGGGGCTGGGCTGTCCGGCACAGCGCGAGGCCGCAATCGAGCACTACGCCAGCCGTGACGCACTCGACATCGAGGGGCTGGGCGAGGAGCGCGTCGAGCAACTCGTCGACGCCGGTCTGGTCGAGGAGCCCGCGGACCTCTACGAGCTGTCGGTGTTCGAACTCACGAGCCTGGAGGGGTGGGGTCAGCGCAGCGGGGCGAACCTGCTGGAGGAACTCGACGCGACCCGGGAGCCGCCGCTGCCGGATTTCCTGGTCGCGCTCGGGATTCCCGAGGTCGGCTCGACAACGGCGCTGGCACTCGCCCGCGAGTTCGGGTCGTTCGAGGCGCTGTACGACCCGGAGGCCGACTCCGAGGCGGCGCTGCCCGACCCCGAGCGCCTGCAGACCGTGCCGGACGTCGGCCCGACGGTGGCGACGGCCATCCGGGAGTTCTTCGAGAACGAGCAAAACCGGGCCGCGGTCGACCGCCTGCTGGCACAGGTCGACCCGCAACCGGTCGCGGCCGACCGGGGCGAGGCGCTGGCCGACGAGACGTTCGTGTTCACGGGTGCGCTAGAGGCGTTCACACGGAGCGAGGCCGAGGAACTCGTCGAGCGGGCGGGCGGGTCCGCCACGGGCAGTGTCTCGGGCAACACCGACTATCTGGTCGTCGGTGAGAACCCCGGCCAGCGCAAGCGCGACGACGCCGACGAACACGGCGTCGAGACGCTCTCTGAGGCGGCGTTTCTCGACCTGCTCGCGGAGCGCGGCGTCGAGTGGTGACCCGTCGCCGGTCGAAGACTTATATCGGGGACGGACAAACAACGGGTATGAGTACCTCAGAGATCGGATCGGCCCGGCGAACACCCCCACGACAGCCGGGGCGATGACGACAGTCGACGACCTCTGGTATCTCGCCGACGAGGCGAGCCAGCAGGCCGAGCAGACCTACCACCGGCTCTCGACGGAGTACGACGGGTTCCTCGAGTTCGAGACCACAAAGCGTGTCTCGCGAGACCGGTTCCGGACGGTGGCGCGGCGCATCCGGGACAACGGGGCACCGTACGGTGCACACACGCTCGCCCACCGGGAGAGCGAGGCGCTGTTGCTGGTGCGTCACGAGGCAATCGGGCTGTGGGTGCTGCCCGGCGGCGAAACCGACGGTGGGGAGTCGTTTCGCGCCGCCGCAGAGCGGGAACTCCGCGAGGAGGGCGGTGTCGACGCCAGTTACGACGGTCTCGGCATGGTCGGGCGTGTCACGTTCCACGCCGGTGACCACTCGACGTGGGGTGTGTTGCCGCTGTTCGAGGCCCGTGGCCGGGGTGAACCGACCGTCAGCGACCCCGACGGCGAGATAACCGACGCCGCCTGGTTCCGGGACCTCCCGCCGGATACGCGGGACCGCGAGCAACTTCTGCGATGGCGCGACCGCCGCCTGTAACTGCGGGGTCGCTCACCCTCGGAACCGCTCGATTGTCGTCCGGATACTGTCCTGTTTGCAGTACCCGACGACCGAGGCGACAACCACAAGTCCGATGAGCGCCAGCGCGAACCCGACACGACCCGTGGCGAGTTCGCCGCCGGCGTACACCGTGACGGCGTACGCCGGGAGTCGGCCGACGGTGATGACCGCGAGAAAGGTCCGGAGTCGCCACCTCGTGAGCCCACCCAGAAAGCAGACTGCGTCGTCGGGGAGGCCCGGGATGAGCACGAACACGAACAGACCGGGCAGACCCACGCTGTCGACGAACTCGTCGAACCGGTCCAGGATGTCCTCGTGGAGGAGGCGCTCGGCGGCCGGCCGACCGAACCGTTTGGTGAGGCTAAACGCGATTGCACTCCCGAGGAGGACACCGACGAAACTGTACACCGAACCCGCGACCGGTCCGAAGAGGTACCCCGACACCAGCGCGACGACCTGTCCCGGAACCGGTGCGACGACGACCTGTGCCGCCTGAACCAGAACGAGGACCACCGGTGCGAACACACCGAACTGGTCGATCCACGCGCGGAGACTCTCGGCATCCAGAATAAACGGTGCGTACTGGCGGATGACCAGGGAGACGAGCACCACCGCAGCAACCAGAGCAACTGCCCCGAGGATGCCGCGGCGACGGGCAGTCCGCGAGGAGAACACCTGGGTACGTGATTGGAACATCGTTAGTAGAGTGTACTCCCCAGACTCCCCTCACCGTTCATGCTAGCTATACAGTCCCGGCCCGGGGCAACGTACTAGCTATAACGACGTCCCCCCGCTCGCGACTGCATGCGTCCAGAGAGCGTCCGAAACCGGTCCCGAGAGCGCGTCCGAAACCGGTCCCGAGAAGATGCCCGAGACCCTCCCCGAGATGCTGTCGATACTCGTCGGGTCGCGGCGAGCCACGAGTCCGGCGGAAACCGTCGGGGGAGTCGTCTCCACCGGGTCAGGGAGAGGTCAGGTCACGCATCCTCGTGGTCGGGACCGTGTGAGACACCCTCGCGCTCGTCGGCCCGGAGTCGCCGGATGACCGCCCGGCCGTTGCCGGCCTGGTAGCCAAAGAGCACGCGCTCGGCGTACTCGCCGGCGACCTGTGTGGCGTCGACGAGGTTGTCCAGGTCGATGTCGATGGCGTACAGTTCGATGCTGAACGGCTTCGAGAGGCGGTCCCGGAACCCGGTGGCGAGCGCCTCCACCCAGTAGGTCGTCGTGTAGGCCATGTCGTAGATCGGGACGACGAACTCGTCGACGTGTGCCGCCAGCGCGTCGACATCGATGCCGCTGCGCTGCTCCAGGTGACCCGGGTAGGGGTCCGGGTACAGCGTCAGATACAGTCGACCGGGCACGCGCTCGCGCGCATCGGCGACGAAGTCGGTGATGACCTGCCGCCGCCAGGCCCCCCGGTCGTCGTGGTCGCTCGCCGCGAACAGGCGGTCACAGCGCTCGCAGTGGCAGTACTCCGCGCGCGGAAAGCCGACGTCGTCGAGGCGGACGTCCTCACAGGCGTCGGCCGCGTCCGATATCATCTCCATGATACCCTCCCGGTAGGTCTGGTTGGTCGGACAGACGTAGTCCCAGTCGAAGTACCGTCGCTCCCGGGTCGCGGGGTCACCGGACGCGCTGACGGGGGCCAGCGACGGGTCACCCTCGACGGCCGCGTTGTCGCCGAAACACGAGACCATGTTGACCCCTTCCTCGACCGGTGTCGTCGCCCGTCCGGTGACGTCTTTCATCTCGAAAAAGCCGACGTCGAACTCCGACCAGGTCACCTCGCTCTCGTTTCGCGTCACCACACCGTACATAGCTGTTCCTGTGGCCGGAGCTACCTTACTCCTTCGAGAAGCGGCCGTTTCCGCCGCGCTCGGGGGCCGCTGTGTGAACCGCGCGGTGCCAGTCAGTCCCTGACGACGAGGACGTACACCACCGCAACGGCGGCCATGGCGACGGCCACTTTTGCTTTCGTGGACATTGTGCTATCGTACGTGAGAGGGTGTAATAACAGTTCCGGAATGTGTTCGTCAGTGTATGTGTTCTCCGGGCCGGTAGGCGCTTCGTAACCGTTTTACTCGCTGTTCCCGAACGTATTTTCGTGGGCCGGTAGCTCAGTTTGGCAGAGCGACGGACTCTTAATCCGTCGGTCGCGTGTTCAAATCGCGCCCGGCCCGTGCAACGTACCGCCGAGCGACAGCGGGGCGGTGCGTGAACCGGCAGGCACGATTTGAACGAGACGAGTCGCAGCCCGCGCAGCGAGCAGGACCGTCTCGGCGTGGTTCAAATCGCGCCCGGCCCGTGCAATGTACCGCCGAGCAACAGCGAGGCGGTGCGTCAACTGCCTCGGGGTCAAGTGGTTCGAGAGACTTCGTCTCTCGTCATCACGGAAATCGGAGATTTCCGTACGACCCCGTGGCATCCGCCTCGAAATTCTGTGAACCGGCAGGCACGATTTGAACGAGACGAGTCGCAGCCCGCGCAGCGAGCAGGACCGTCTCGGCGTGGTCCAAATCGCGCCCGGCCCGTCTCTGTGAATCCCGCGAGAGCGCTCGGGAACGCCCTCGCTACTCCTGAAGACGGTGGCTCAGCACTACCTCCTCACGCTCGGTTTCTCGGCCGCCGTTGGTCACGATGTCGTCCGGTTCCCTGACCATCGGCACCATTGGTGCACCGGTGTTCTCCGCGTCTGTGAAGTGTTCGTTCATTGCTGGTCGCCAAACCTTCATGGTTTGTAATGAAGGTTCTGCCTGAACCGTCGAGCCAGGCCGTAATAAATGTAATGGTCGTTAATGCGGTCTCGCCGGTATCGGGCGCGTGGCCGGTCAGTTCAGGGCCGGAGTGAGACGCGCTCGCCCGCCCGGTCGGCCTCGTAGACAGCCATCATCGTCTCGACGTCCGCGAGTCCGTCCCGGCCGTCGGGTTCGGGTTGCTGGCCGGTCAGCAGACAGTGGGCAAAGTAATCGAACTCCTCGCGGGTCTCGTCCCGGCCGACGTCCTCGAAGACCGCGCGGCCGGCGTCGGTTTCGACGACGAGTGTGCGCTCGCGTCGGGGCTGGAACGCCTCGCAGAGTCGCACGGTGCCCGCGGTGCCGTCGAGCGCGAGAGACGCCTTCGACCGGCCGGTGAGCGTCGCCGCGAAGTTGCCGACCGCACCGGGGAATCGCACGCTGAAATCGACGTGCTCGTCCACCTCGTCGACTGGCCCGGACTGCCGGGTCTCCCCCTGGACGGCGACCGGTTCGGCGTCGAGCAGATACCGGGTCGTGTTGAGCGGGTAGACCCCGACGTCCATCAGCGCGCCGCCACCGGCGAGGCGGCTGTCGAGTCGCCACTGGTCCGGTCCGCGGGACCCCCCGAGCACGTCGTAGCTGAAATCGCCGAAGGCCCGCGTCACCGTGCCGAGTTCGCCCGCCCCAACCGCCTCGCGGAGACGGCGCACGACGGGGTCGGTCTGCATCCGGTAGGCGGTCATCAACGTCACCCCGGCCGCCTCGCAGGCCTCGACGAGTCGCCGGGCCCGGTCGACGGTCACCTCCAGCGGTTTCTCGCAGACAACGGCCTTGCCGTGGCTCGCGGCCGCCTCGACGTGGGGGAGATGCAACCGGTTTGGCGTTGCGACGTAGACGGCGTCGTAGGCATCGGTCGCCGCGCCCTCGGTGTAGGCCTCGTAGTCGACCGTCCGGACGTCGTACTCGTCGGCGACAGCGCGGCGCGTCTCGGGCGTGCCGGAGACGCCGACGGTGAACGTGCAGTAGTCGCCGGCCTCGATTGCCGGCACGGAGACGTTGCGGCCGTAGTTGCCCAGGCCGACAACCGCCATCCGGACCTGGCCGTCGGGGTCGGTGTCCCAGTCACGGTGCTCGAAGTCCTCGATCGAGTCCAGCAGCGCCATACCGGATAGTCGACCCGGAAAGACAAAAACAAACGGGGCAGACGACGCCGGTCAGGAGAGCTGTTCGAACTCGTCGAGATACTGGTCGTACACGTCCGTTGCCTGCTCGATCGGCTGGCTGTCGGTCATGTCGACGCCGGCGTCGCCGAGCAGTTCCAGCGGGTAGCCGTGTGACCCGCGCTGGAGAAACTCCCGGTAGCGCCGGGCGGCGGAGTCACCCTCCTCACGGATTGCCTCGACGAGCGCCACCGCGGCGGCGATACCCGTCGAGTACTGGTAGACGTAGAATGAGTAGTAGAAGTGGGGGATGCGCATCCACTCGCGGGCGATGCGGTCGTCGAGCACCGCGGGTTCGTAGTAGTCACCTTTCAGGTCGCGGTACAGCGCGTCGAGACGGTCGCCCGTCAGCGCCTCGCCCTCCGCCGAGAGTTCGTGTGCCCGCTGCTCGAACTCGGCGAACATCGTCTGTCGGAACAGCGTCGAGCGGAACCGCTCCAGGTACTCGTTGAGGATGTGCCGGCGGAGCTGCTCGTCCTCGACGGTGTCGAGCAGGTAGTGGGTCAGCAGTGTCTCGTTGACCGTCGAGGCAATCTCCGCGATGAAGATGGTGTAGTCGGCGTAGACGTACGGCTGGGCGTCGCTGGCCAGTTCCGAGTGCATCGAGTGGCCGAGTTCGTGTGCCAGCGTGAACATCGAGGAGACGTCGTCCTGGTAGTTCATCAGGATGTACGGCTGTGAGTCGTAGGTGCCACTGCTGTAGGCACCGGAGCGTTTGCCCTCGGTCTCGTAGACGTCGACCCACCGCGAGTTCAGCCCCTCGGCCATCCGGGACTGGTAGGCCTCGCCGAGCGGTTCGACCGCCTCGATAACGTACTCGCGGGCCTGCTCGTAGGGGAGGTCCGGACTCTCGCCCTCGACCATCGGCGTGTAGATATCCCACATCCGCAGCTCGTCGAGGTCACGGGCCTCGCGCTTGAGCTCGGCGTGCCGGTGCAGGTTGTCGAGGTTCTCGCGGACGGTATCGACCAGTGTGTCGTAGACGTCGACGGGGATGTTCGGCCCGGCGAGCGAGGCCTCCCGGGCGGTATCGAAGTTGCGCGCGGCCGCGAGTTTCTGGTCTTTCGTGACGTTCTTCCGAAAGGAGGTGCCGACGGCGTTGCTCACGGTGTCCCACTCGTCGTAGAACGCCTCGTAGGTGCGCTGTCGGAACGCCCGGTCGGGGTGTTTCTGGAGCGTGGTGAAGTTGCTGAGCGTGATCGGTCGCTCGCCGCCGTCGGGCCCCTCGACGGTCGGAAACTCCATGTCGGCGTTGGTCAGCATCTGGTACACCTCGCCGGGTGCGTTCGTCACCTCGCCGAGTTCGGCCAGCAGGCTCTCGATCTCGGGCGAGCGGGTGTGTGGTTTCATCCGCAACACGTCGTCGATGTAGTGCTCGTACTCGCGGAGCGCGGGTTCGGCGTCCATCATCGCCTCGAGTTCATCCCGGTCGAGCTCCTGGAGTTCGGGTTCGATGAAACTCGCCGCGCTCCCGGCGGCCGAGGATAGCGACTGCGACCGGGTCGCCATCGCCTGTGCCTCGTCGTCGCGGGTGTCCTCGTCGCGGCGCATCCGGGCGTACGCGCTCACGTTGTCGACGGCCCGCATCACCGACTCGTGGACCTCGAACAGTTCGAGGAGTGTCCCGGCGTCCGCCGTGGCACGACCCTCGAAGGCCCGCAGTTCGTCGAGTCGATTCTGTGCCTCCTCGTAGGCCTGCTCCCAGTCGTCGTCGCTCGCGAACAGCGACCCGAGTTCCCACTTGTACTCCTGCTCGATGTCTTCACGTTCTGATACTGAACTCATCGGCCGTGTTACGAGCGAAGAACCCGTAATACCGTCGGTTGCTGTTCGCCCGCACGGCGTTCACCGGCGGCAGCGGAACGGGGGTCCGGCCCGCGGGTATCGCAACCTCTTTGCGCTCACCACACAGGTATGTATGTATGAAACTGGCGGGTCTGGCGAGCAACCGCGGGCGCAACCTGATGAACATCGCCGACCGGGTACCTGGCGGCGCGACGCTCTCGGTCGTACTGGCAAACACCGCCGACGCGCCGGCGCTCGACCGGGCGAGCGACCAGGGCATCCCGACCGAGACGGTCGTCCGACCGGACGGGGAGTCCCGCCGCGAGCACGAGCGCCGCGTACTCGACGCGCTCGACCCCTACGAGTTCGACCTCGTCTGTCTGGACGGCTACATGCGCATCCTCTCGGACACGTTCCTCGACCGGGCGCCCACGACGCTGAACGTTCACCCCTCGCTGCTGCCCGCGTTCCCCGGCACGGACGCCTGGGGCGACGCGCTCGACGCCGGCGTCTCCGTGACCGGATGTACGGTCCACGTGGTCACCGACGCAACCGACGACGACGGCGCTGTTGTCGAGGCGGAGATAGACGCCGGCCCGATTGTCACGCAGGAACCGGTTTCGGTCTACGAGGGAGACAGCCGCGACCAACTCAAACAGCGGGTGCTCCACGAGGGGGAGTTCCGGGCCTATCCGCGTGCTGTCCGGTGGTTCGCCGGGGACTGTGTGACCGTCGACCGCGAGAGCGGTGTCGTCCACGTCGACGAGGATACCGGCGGGCAGTTCCCGGAGCGTCGCGTCGAGCGCCACGACCACGCCAGGGCGCTTCGCTACGGCGAGAACCCACATCAGGAGGCCGCGCTGTACGCCGACCCGACCGACGAACCCAGTGTCGTCACGGCCGACCAGTTGAACGAGGGGGCAAAGGGGATGTCCTACAACAACTACAACGACGCCGACGCGGCGCTGGGTCTGGTCCGGGAGTTCACCGACCCGGCGGCGGCGGTCATCAAGCACACCAACCCGGCCGGTTGTGCGACCGCCGACTCGCTGGCGACGGCCTACGACCGCGCGCTGGCGACAGACCCGATGAGCGCCTTCGGCGGTATCGTGGCGCTCAACCGCGAGTGTGACGCCGCCACCGCCGGGGCAATCGTCGACTCGTTCAAGGAGGTGGTGCTCGCACCCGGCTACACCGACGACGCGCTCGACGTGCTGTTCGGCAAGAACAACCTCCGGGTGCTCGATGTGGGTGGGTTCGGGCCGGTCGGAGACACCGACAGGAGCGACCCGCCGCTCGTCGAGAACGACCTCACGGGTGGGCGACTCGTCCAGGAGCGGGACGACCAGCGACTCACCCGCGCGGACCTCGAGGTGGTGACCGAGCGCGAACCCACCGGCGAACAGGTCGAGACGATGCTGTTTGCCTGGCAGACGATGAAACACGTCAAATCGAACGGGATTCTCTTCGCGAAAGGCACCGAAACCGTGGGCGTCGGGATGGGGCAGGTCTCCCGGGTCGACGCGGTTCGACTGGCCGCGATGAAAGCCGACGAACACGCCGAACAGAAGCGTGCCGAGGGCGCGGTGATGGCCTCGGACGCCTTCTTCCCGTTCCCCGACGGGGTCGAAGTCGCCGCCGAGGCGGGCATCGAGGCGGTTATCCAGCCCGGCGGCTCGAAAAACGACGACGCCGTTATCGAGGCCGCCGACGAACTCGGACTGGCGATGGCTCTGACCGGCCAGCGGGCGTTCCGTCA
>JAQCNG010000172.1 GCA_028275145.1 Halovenus sp.
GGAACGAGCCGGGTGACAGACCGTGGTAGCGTTCGGGACGCTCCCGACAGGAGTACAGGCGCTGCTGGTCGTCGTCGCTGTTCTTGTCGAGGCGATTCTCCTCTACGTCGGCTACGGCTACCTGGAGGACCAGTTGGCACCGAGCGTGATCGAGACCATACAGAGCATCTGATAGATGGACCCACTCGGACTGAGCCTCGCGTTGCTCGCACTGTTCGTCGGTTTCGGGTTCATGGTCGGGGTGTTCTTCGGCTTTTTCGGCATGGGCGGGTCGTTTCTCGTCACGCCGGCACTCCTCATCCTGGGCTACGATGCGTCGGTCGCGATCGGGTCGAGCATGGCCTTTGTTTTCGGAACGGCGGTGATTGCGACGCTCAAACACCACGACGTCGGGCAGGTCGACTACAAGCTCGGCGCGGTGATGTTCGTCGGCATTGCCGTGGGCATCGAGGTCGGGCGGCGGTTCGTGTTCGTGCTCAACGAGCTCGGGCAGGCCGAGGCCGTCGTCGGGGCGGCGTACGTGGTGTTGCTCGCGGCCATCGGCCTGCTGTTCACCCGGAGTGCTCTGAACGGTGACGACGACCCCGGAGACGCGCCGGCGGACGACGACATCCCCGAGGTGGCCAAGACGATCAAGTCGTACCGGATTCCGCCGATGGTGACCCTGGCCGACGGGAGCGAGGCCTCGCTGTGGACCATCTCGGGTGTCGGCGGCGGCGTCGGCATCGTCTCGGGCTTTCTGGGTGTCGGTGGCGGGTTCATCCGGATGCCCGCAATCTACTATCTCATCGGCGTGCCACTCGGCGCGGCAGTCGGAACGAGTCTCTTCGGCGCGCTCATGTCCGGCGGCGTCGGTGCATTCACCTACGGGCTCTCGGGTGTGATCGACCTCGGTGTCGTGACGGCACTGCTGACCGGGAGCGCGCTGGGCGCGCGCATCGGCTCGGCCTCGACTGCCTACGTCGACGAGGAGGACGTCACCATCTACTTCGGTATCATGCTGTTGCTGGCCAGTCTTGCTGTCGCCGCAGGTGAACTCGCCACCTGGCTCGATATGCCGGTTCTCAACACGGTGAGTTTCGTGCTGCTCGTCGGCTCCGCGGTATCCGTCACCGCAATCATCCTCTACTACAGCGCGGTGGCCGTCCGGGACAGTTCGACCGACATCTCCGCGGCCGCGAGTCACGGTGACTGACGAGTCCCACCGCCGGCGGGGGCGGCTATCGAGAACCGTTAACTGCCCCCGACCTCTACGGGAGCACACAGTGACCGACCGTCCACAACCAGATGAGAGTAGCCGTCCGATCCAGCTGTCGAGCGAGGCGGCGCTCGACGCGCTCTGTGCGGACGCCGACCGCGTGCTCGCGGAGTTCTACACCGACGGCTGTGGCATCTGCAGCAGCATGGAACCCGTTCTGGGGAACCTGGCGCGTCAGCTCGACATCGCCGTGGCGCAGGTCAACCCCCGAGACGACCCGGCGCTTGTCGAGCGGTTCGACGTCCGCAGTGTGCCGCTGTTCGTGCTCTTTGTCGACGGAGAACCCGTTGCGCGACTCGCAGACGGGTTCGTCCCCGGGGAGAGACTCGAGTCCTGGGTCAGAGAGCACAGCTAGGGGCTGCCCGCCCGGACTGCCGACCGAGGCGCTGGGCGGTGGTCAGTGGTGGTGAGATGGCTCGACCGGGTCGCCGGGGTAGGCCTTCTCGCCGGCCTCGACACGGAGCTCGAGCCAGTTCTCCATCGGAATCAGCGGGCACTCGTAGGCCTGGTTGTACGCACACGTCGGATTGTACCCCTCGTTGAAATCGAGCACCCAGCGACCGTCGGCCAGCTGGTGGCTGTCGGGTTCGAGGTCGAGATACCGGCCGGCACCGTAGGTCTCCTCGTCGTTGGTGTCGTCGCGAAACGGCACCCAGAGCCGGTCGTCGTCGGCGTCGGCCCGGTAGGCCTGGATGCTCCGTGTCTCGCCGCCGAGTTCGAACCGGAACTCGCCCCAGCGGAGGTACTCCTGGCTCCCCCCCGCGGTCGTCTCGACTGTCAGTGTCTCGAGGTCCTCGTGTTCCCGCAGTTCGAGTTCGAACCGGTAGGCCCGGTCGACCGGGTAGTACTCCAGTCCGGCGAACTGCTCCGACGGCACCGGCGACTGTGGGTGCTCTGCAAAGTACTCCTCGCGCTTCTGACGCTGTGTCTCCAGTCGCCGTGTGTAGTTGCTGTCCATACACGTTACATCGGGTCTGCAACCACAAATGACTTTGCGTTTGTATCACAATACTGGCTGCGCCGGGAGAATCCCTGCCGGTGCATGGCAGTCACCGACAGGCCGGCGTCACCGGTTACATCTTGCGGTTCCTGGCTCCGCGTCCGGTCTGCACACCGCTCCCGAGAGCCGCCGGTTGTCCCGACCACCGCCACACGGCGACGGTTGGTAGTATTGTGCAATTTACGAAATTCTTTTCTCCACGGAGCGGTTACTTTTCTACATGAGTAACACGCTCGTCGCCACCGGCGCGAAACTGCTCGCGGGAGGACGGGACCGATGAGCGTCGACCGACTCCGGTCGTACGTCGCCGACCACCAGAGTGAGGTACTCGACGTGGCCGGCGACCTGCTCGCGGCGGACACGTCGAACCCACCGGGCCGGACAGACGAGGCCGTCACGGTGGTGGAGGAGTTTCTGGGGGCGGTCGGCGTCGAGACAGAGCGGTTCGCGGTCGACCCGGCGAAGCCGAACCTGCTCGCGCGCGTACCCGGAGCGGGCGACAGGACGCTGCTGTACAACGGCCACCTGGATACGGTGCCGTTCGACGCCGGGGCCTGGACACACGACCCGCTCGGGGAGCGTGACGGCGACCGACTGTACGGGCGCGGTGCGACAGACATGAAAGGGGCCGTCGCGGCGATGCTGACGGCAGTCCGCGCGCTCGTCGAGACAGACACGGAGCCGCCGGTCGACCTGCTTCTCGCACTGGTCGCGGACGAGGAGGTCGGCGGCGACGCGGGGTTGCCGGCGCTTCTCTCGGCCGACCGACTGGAGGCCGACGCCTGTGTCATCGGCGAACCGACCTGCGAGGCGGGACGTCACTCGGTGGCCGTCGCCGACCGGGGGAGCATCTGGCTGACCCTGACCGCGTCGGGCGAGGCGGCACACGGCTCACGGCCGGCGCTCGGCAAGAACGCGGTCGACCGCCTCTACGGCGCGGTCGAAACACTCCGCGAGCGGTTCGGTGGCCGGGCGCTCGATATCGACCCCGACATCGAGCCGATTCTGACGGAGTCCGTCGAGTACTACCGCCCGACGATGGGCGAGGAGACCGCCCGCGACCTCTTCCGGTACCCCTCGATCAACCTCGGCGTGCTGGAGGGTGGGGAGGTGATAAACAGCGTTCCGAAGTCCGCCCGGGCGAGGATAGACATCCGGTTGAGTCCGGGTGTCGAGACGCCGGACGTGCTCGCGGACATCCGCGCGTGTGTCGCGGACTGCGAGGGCGTCTCGGTCGGGGACGTCTCCTGGAGCGTCGGCACGGCCGAACCCGTCGAGAGTCCGCTCGTCGATGCCGTCGCCGGGGCCGCGAGCGAGGTGACCGGAGACCGTGTCTACCGTCGGAGCGCAACCGGTGGTGGTGACGCAAAGACACTCCGGAACCGGGGTATCTCGACCGTCGAGTTCGCGCTGGGGACCGACACCGCCCACGCCGTCGACGAGTACACAACCGTCGACGCGCTCGTCGGAAACGCGCTGGTGTACACGGAGGTGCCGTTCCAGTACGGTGACCCGGGTCGGTAGGTCCGGCACCCGGGCAGCGCCGTCGTGTCGACAGCAGGCCGGCCACAGCGCTCACCGGGGTCCCTGCTCGGGTGGAACGAGCATGACATTCCCCGTCGCGCGGGCCACGATATCCTCGGAGACGCTGCCAAGCAGCAGGCGGCGGAGTCGGCTGTGCCCGCGGGAGCCGATGAGCGTCGTCGTCGGGTCGTGTTCCGACTCGGCAGCGAGAATCTCCTCGGTCGGGTCACCCTGTCGCAGGTCGACCCGCGTCTCGATGTCCCACGCCGCCAGTTGCTCTGCTAGCTCTCTCATCCGCTCTCGGGGCTCTCCGTGCTCCGGCCCGGGGTCTTTTGGCGTCTCGACGTGGACGAGCGTCGCCTCACGGGTCGCGTGTCGGAGATACTGGAACGCCTCGAACGCCCGCTCGGCGTTGGCCGAGAAGTCCGTCGCGTAGAGCATCCGCTGGAAGAGGTGTGCCCGCACCACGTCGGGGTCCTCTGTTGCACGCTCGACGCGGTTGACCAGCAGCGGCACAACACTCGTTCGGGAGAGATTCCGGGCGGTCGACCCGATGACACGGTTCTCCAGTGGGCTCTGTCCGCGCGAACCCACGACGGTCAGGTCCGCACCGACCGTCTCCGCGACGCCGTTTATCCGCCGGTGTGGCGTCCCACGGACGACGTGGGTATCGACGCGGAACCCGGCGTCCCCGATGACCCGCCCGTACCGCGAGAGCCCTCGCTTGCGCCGTTCCTCGAAGTTCATACCGGGCATCCCAGCGTGGACGTTCGACGGAACGACCGTGACGAGATGTATCTCGTCGACACCGATGCGCCCGAGACAGTCCAGACACGTCTCTGTCTCGATTGCCGCCTCGCTCGCTGCCGACAGGTCTGTTGCACAGGCCGCTATCATGCGTGTACTACGGGCTGGAGGGATAATATGGTTTCTATCGTGCAATACAGCCACCCAACCAGGGGTACGCGGCGGTGATGCAGGCACACCGGCGAACCGGGGCCGGGCGACCCCCGGGCAGATGCCGGGGAGGGCAAACACCCGGGCAGAGGGCGGTCGCAGGCAAGCGTCGGGCTTTAGTTCGGGAGGCACCTATCACGTGTACGATGGCCCGTTATCACATCGAAACCTACGGGTGTACCGCAAACCGTGGCGAGAGCCGCGAGATAGAGCGGTCACTCCGCGAGGGTGGCCACCATCCGGTCTCGGGACCAGACGAGGCGGACGTGGCCATCCTCAACACCTGTACGGTCGTGGAGACGACCGAGGACAGGATGCTCCGGCGGGCCCGGGAACTCGACGAGGAGACGCCGGCGGACCTGGTGGTGACCGGCTGCATGGCGCTCGCACAGGGCGAGGCGTTCGAGGAGGCCGGCATCGACGCCGAGATACTCCACTGGGACGAGGTGCCCGAACACGTCCGCAACGGCGAGTGTCCGACCGTCACCGCCGGCACCGACCCGATTGTGGAGGGGGTCGTCGGCATCCTACCAATCGCCCGGGGCTGTATGAGCGACTGTTCGTACTGTATCACGAAGCAGGCAACCGGCAAGATAGACTCGCCGTCTGTGGAAGAGAACCTCCGGAAGGCCCGCGCGCTCGTCCACGCCGGCGCGAAAGAGCTCCGGATCACCGGCCAGGACACCGGCGTCTACGGCTGGGACGACGGCGAGCGCAAACTCCACGTCCTGCTCGAACGCATCTGCGAGGAGGTCGAGGGTGACTTCCGGGTCCGTGTGGGGATGGCGAACCCGAAAGGTATCCACGGCATCCGCGAAGAACTCGCGGCGGTGTTCGCCGAGCAGGAACAGGTCTACAACTTCCTGCACATCCCGGTGCAGTCGGGCAGCAACGAGGTGCTCGCTGAGATGCGCCGCCAGCACACCGTCACGGAGTTTCGCGAGGTGGTCGAGACGTTCGACGACACCCTCGAGGAGTGGACACTGTCGACGGATTTCGTCGTCGGCTTCCCGACCGAGGAGCCGGAGGACCACGAGCAGTCACTGGCCCTGTTGCGCGAGACAGGCCCGGAGAAAATCAACGTCACACGGTTCTCGAAGCGGCCGGGCACCGACGCGGCCGAGTTGAAGGGACTCGGCGGTCAGGTAAAAAAAGACCGGTCCTCGGAGATGACCGACGTGATGATGGACGTCGTCGGGTCGGCCTACGACGCGATGGTCGGAGCCGAGCGGGAGGTGCTGGTCGTCGAGGACGGCACCGAGGAGTCGGTGGTGGGCTACGACCGGGCCTACCGGCAGGTCGCCATCCCCGGCGGCGAGCGGGCCGGCCTCGAACCCGGTGACACCGTCACCTGCGAGGTGACGGGCCACAACACCGTCTACGCGCTGGGTCAGCCGGTGTAGCCGCCGGCGGAATACCGACGTTTTATCGAACAGCAGGAGAAAGCAGGGGTATGGATACGGCCGAGCGGCTCGACCTGGTCACCCGGCACACCGCCGAGGTCGTCACAGACGAGGAACTCGAGGAACTGCTCACGGCGGAGACACCGTCGGTCTACATCGGCTACGCCCCGACCGGCGAGATGCACATCGCACACTTCACCACGATGCGCAAGCTCGCGGATTTCCTGCAGGCTGGACTGGACGTGACGGTGCTCATCGCCGACCTGCACGCGCATCTGGACGACGAAAAGAGCCCCTTCGGGTTGCTGGACGCCCGCTCGCGGTACTACCGCGAGGCCATCGAGGGGATGATAGCGGCCGCGGGCGCGGACCCCGACGACGTCCAGTTCGTCCGCGGAACCGAGTTCGAACTCGACGAGGAGTACACACTCGATATCTACCGGATGGCCGCCGAAACCACGCTCGCGCGCTCCCAGCGGGCCGCCAGCGAGGTGGTCCGCGAGAGCAACAGCCCGAATCTCGGTGGCCTGCTGTACCCGCTGATGCAATCACTGGACGTGCGAGCGCTGGAGGCAGATATCGCCTACGGCGGCATCGACCAGCGTGGCATCTACATGCTGAGTCGCGAACTCCTGCCGGAGTACGACTGGGACGCGCCGGTCTGTCTGTTCGCGCCGCTGCTCGCGGGGCTGTCTGGCGGGAAGATGAGCGCCTCAGACGAGAGTTCGAAGGTCAACCTCACCGACTCACCCGACACCGTCGCCGAGAAGATAGACGGCGCGTACTGCCCGGCGGGTGAACTCGAGGAAAACGGCGTGCTGGAGTATCTCGAACATCTGGTCTTCCCGGTGCTGGCCGAGCGCGGCGAGCAGTTCGTCGTCGAGCGCCCGGACGAGTACGGCGGCGACATCGTCTACGACAGCTACGCCGAACTGGAGGCGGAGTTCGTGAGCGGGGAACTCCACCCTGCCGACCTCAAACCCGCCGTCGGCGACGCTGTCTCGTCGGTCATCGCCCCGGTTCGCGAGCGGTTGACAGAGGAGCCGGACGTCCTTGCGGAGGCATACCCCGAGAAGTACGGGGAGACCTGATGACCGACGAGGCGAGCGGTGACAGCGAGAGGAGCACCGACGGGGCGAGCGGTGACCACCCGGTCGATGGGGCGGTTGACCCGAATACGCATCGCGCGCCCGATCGCGTGCGCGAAGTCTACAACAGAATAGCCCCTCACTTCTCGAAGACCCGTGCGTACCCCTGGCCCGAGGTCGAGCAGTTTCTGGCTGAGACCGGCGAGGACGCCCCCTATCGGGTCGGGCTCGACATCGGCTGTGGCAACGGGCGACACACAGCCCCCCTCGGGGAGCAGGTAGAGACGGTCGTGGGGGTCGACGTGAGCCGCGGGTTGCTCGTCGAGGCACGCACGAGGACGGCACCGGGCAGCGCCGAAACCGTTGCGCTCGTCGAGGGCGACGCGGCGGCGGTGCCACTCGGAGCCGGGGTGGTCGATATCGCGGTGTACGTCGCCACCGTCCACCACCTGCCCGACAGGGAGCGCCGTGTCGAGAGCCTGTCCGAGCTCTCGCGGGTGCTCCGGCCGGGCGGACGGGCGCTGGTGAGCGCCTGGAGCACCGCACACGACCGGTTCGAGGCCAACACCGGGGCGGAGGGGTTCGACACGACTATCGACTGGACACTCCCCGGCGGCGAGACGGTGCCGCGGTTCTACCACATCTACGCCCCGGCGGAGTTCGAGCGGGACCTGCGCGACGGGGGGCTGGCCGTCGAGTCGGCGGTCGTATCCAGTGGGAACTGCTACGCCGAGGTGCGACCGGACCGGTGAGTGGCGGGTCGAAAGGAAACACCCTTGATGACGGACCGAGTACGTCGGTGTGCGTGCCGGTTGCGAGCAGAGCCGAGTGGTCTGTGAGCAACGGTGCAAGCGCGCCGGTGGTCTAGTGGTAGGACCTGAGCCTTCCAAGCTCATGGCCCGGGTTCAAATCCCGGTCGGCGCATAGCGAGGTGCGACCACAGGGAGCGCCTCGGACAGACGAACGGCGATTATAGGGAGCTACGAGCCATCCCGCGGCGAACATCTCGTGTGCCGTGTTCGCGCACCGAGAGCTCTGAACGAGAGAAGAGCCAGCGCCGAGCGGAGCGAGTCGTGAGTGGACCGCCTCGAACGGGGTGAGAACCCCGACGGGACAACGGCGAGCCGTGAGTGGACCGCCTCGACAAGGCGACAGCGGACCGTCGACGCGCGGTCGAGTATGACACACCATGCATCAGGAGCTAGCGTGTCAGGCTGATAGTAGTAATCGACATGGCAATAGCACAGGCAGTCTCGGATTCGGTGGCATCAGCGCAGTCAGTCCCACTGCAGTTCGGCGGCGGATTCATCGAACTGGCGGTGCTGTTCCTGATACTGGCAGTCGTGGCGGCGGTGCTCGGTGCCAGCGGCGTCGCCGGACTGAGCCTGGAGATCGCAAAGTGGCTCGTCGTCATCTTTGTTGTTCTGGCGATCATCTCGTTTGTTCTCTGAGTGGAGTCTGGGCGCGGAACCCCGCACCCGGCGAACAACCCTGAGAGGCGCCGTCAGGTCTGTCGTGGCTCGGAGGACAGCCAGAACCGGTCCGGTGTCGCCCAGCTCAGGTGAGTTTTCGGACGACTCTGACCAGCGAGTCCCGGACGCTGTCGGGGAGATATCGGGAGTAAAGCAGGAGTTTGCCACCCGTCCCGACCGGGTACCGCGCGTCGGGGTCGCTCATGCAGGCGACGTCGTGGATTGTCGTCGCCACGCCGTCGGGGTCCGAGGGGACAGAGACCGAGTCGAGCGTCGTCCGGAACTCCTCGGTGGTGTCGTACAGCCAGTCGTAGGCCCCGCTCTTCGGGAGGTCGTCGAGTTCGCCGGCCATGCGGTCGTTGAACTCGGTGTCGACGAGCCCCGGTTCGATCAGCACCACCTCGACGCCGAACCGCTCGACCTCCGCACGGAGCGCGTCGCTCATCGCCTCCAGCGCGAACTTCGAGGCCGAGTACGCCCCGCCGCCCGGAATCGCGACCCGACCGGCGACACTGGAGATGTTGATGATGGTGCCATCCCCTTGTGCCCGCATCATCGGCAGAACCGCCCGGGTGAGTCGGTGTGGACCGTAGACGTTCACGTCGAACTGGCTACGCAGGCGGGTCACCGGGATGTCCTCCAGCGGGCCGTACTGGCCGTAGCCGGCGTTGTTGACCAGGCAGTCGACCCGTCCGGTGTCGCCGTCGATGCGGTCGAGCACCCGCTCGATGTCGGCGTCGACTGTCACGTCGAGGCTGGCGGTCTCACACCCCTGCTCGGCCAGGTCCGCGATGTCGTCCGTGTCGCGGCTGGTCGCGTACACCGTCCAACCCCCGTCGAGAAACGCCTCGGCCGTTGCCCGCCCGATACCCGAGGAACAACCCGTTATCAGCACGGTCCTGTCTGTCATACCCGGGGGGATGACCGCCCGGCAGTTAACTCTCCCCGTTTCAGTTCGCCGCCGTGTGCGCGGGGCTGAGCGCGGTCAGTCTGTCAGTTCGGCGGCGTACCGGTCGGCCCGGTGGACCGGGTCGGGGAGTTTGTACTGGGTGGCGTATCGCTCGGCGAGACCGGCGGCGGTGTCGGCCCCGACGCGATGGCCAGGGCTCGTGTACACCGGGTTGATGTAGCGGTTGTCGGCGTCGTACTGCCGGGTCTGGACCGCATGTCCGATGACGGTCCCGTCGGGCGCGGTGACACTCCCGTCGGCCTCGACCGGGACACGTGTCCCCTCAGAGAGCCCCGAGACCGACGCCCGGGGCTCCCCACACAGTAGACTCTTTGCGACACCGACGGTCGGCTGGTCGAGTGCGACCCCGACGTGGGTTGCAAGCCCCGCCTCCCGGTAGTGGATGCGACCGCTCCCGTCGACCAGCACGACGTCGGGGTCGCTCTCGAGTGCGTCGAGCGCCGACAGCACCGCCCCACCCTCGCGGAAACTCAACAGTCCCGGGATGTAGGGTATCTCGGTCTCCGCGCTCGCGTGGGCGCGCTCGACGACCTCGTCACCGCGCACGACGACGACTGCGCTCGTGGCGGTATCGCCGGAGAAACCCTGGTCGACACCCGCGACGGTCGGCTGTTGCCCGAAGTTGGGGTCGAGCAGGTTGCTGTCGAAGTCGTCGGCGAACATCGCACTGTCGGCGATATCGTGCTGGAGTGTCTCCATCTCCGACCGCGAGAGCGAGGGGTCGGGAGCAAACTCCGGGTGCTCCATCAGGGACGCCCTCGCCCGGGCCCGCCCGGCCCGCCGGGGCCACCCGGACCGCCGGGTCCGCCGGGACCACCGCCGAACTGGAACTGGTTGGGAATCCGGACCTGGTCGCGGACGCGGTAGCCGTAGGCCAGTCCGGCGAGGATACCGACCAGGTGTGCAACGTGAGCGATGCCGCCGGCGGTGGGACTGCCGGTCAGAATCAA
>JAQCNG010000183.1 GCA_028275145.1 Halovenus sp.
GGGTTTGTTGCCCGACTGCCACTTTATCGAACAGCCACGCGAGGGCCGAAAGTCGTCGGTGACCGACTCGCCGGCGAGCATCGCGTCGATGTGTGCCCGCATCTCGCGGTCCTGTACCTCCGCCTCGGGGTCGAGCGCGTCGTCGAGACGGCCGTGATAGAGCAGGTGAAAGGGGCCATCGCCCGAGAGCGCCCCGTCGTCCAGCGCGGTGTCCCCGCGGGTGGTGTTCTCGAACAGGAACGGGTCGGGGGTGCAACGCGCGCCGTAGGCCGCCGCCACCGTCTGGCTCTCGTCGCGCAGGTACGCGTCGAACCCGATCGTCCCGTCCGCGACCCGTTCCTGCATCGTCTCGAAGTCGTCCTCGGGGTACGCCCCGGCGTCGTTCGGGTTGATACCCACGACGGCAACGTCGTCGTACTCCGCCGCCAGGCGGTTCATCTCGTCGAACTTCGCCTTTGCGTACGGGCAGTGGTTGCAGGTGAACACGACGAGCAGTCCGTCCGTCGCCTCGAAATCCGACAGTGCGTGGCTGTCACCGTCGACTCCGGGCAGTTCGAACGGCGGTGCCGCGTCACCGCTCTCGAGTATGTCCTCCGATTCGAGTGCGACCATACCCCTACGTGGGTTCGCGTCACTCTTACCGGTTCTGTCTCCTCTCGCCGGTCACTGCGGGTAACAGAGCGGTCCAAAAGGGGGGAAAGATGATGGAATGGGGGAGCGCAACCGGTGACCGCCGGCACCCGAATCAGTGGGCAACGGCGGACTGGCCCTCGCCGGACGCGTTCGTCCCTGCGAGCGCCTGTGCCTCTGACATATTCTGTGTGGGGTGGTGGTGGGGGATGGACGGTCACAGGGACCGTCACTCGTGTCTAATGGCTACAGGTGTATAGACATGATTTCTAATATTCAATAGTCTGTAACAGAACTGCTCTAGATATCTAGAGAGCGTCCATGACAGACCATGCTCAGGTCGCCTCGAAGAGCGCGTCGAACAGTCGGCGCTGTGCCTCGCGGAGGTGGTGGGTGACCGTCGGTTGGGAGATATCCAGAAGGTCGGCGAGTTCGACCCCGGTGGTGGCGCGGGGTGACTCGAAGAAGCCGTGCTCGTAGGCGGTCCGGAGCACCTCGCGCTGGCGGTCGGTGAGGTCCTCGGCGAGTGCGCGCTGGGCGGCGGCCTCCGTGTGGTCGCGGACCCCGACATCGCGCCGCGAGACGAGTTCGACACCGGGGTAGTGCTCGCTGACCCGTTCCAGAAACAGACGGACGTCGGCATCGCGAGGGAGTCTCACCGTCGCCACCGTGGTATCTGCCTCGGCGACAATCTGGTCGGGCATAGCGCCACAGGAGAGCATCCTCGCGGGGGCGGTCGACCCCGAAACCGTCGCACTGACCGTGGTTACCCCGGACCGTTCGACAACGTCCAGCGACTCGACGCTGACGAACTGCCGTTCGACCTCGCGGAGTGTCTCGATGTGTGGGTCAGTGAGCGAGAACCTGAGACGGGTCTGGCCGTTGGAGGTTGGTTTCACCTGGCGGTACTCGACCGGTTCACCGATGGCCCCCGCGACGGCGTTCGGAAACGACTCGGGGTTCGGCAGCGACAGTTCGAGTTCGACGACCCGGTCGGCGAGCACCGTCCGGTCCCGCTGGAGTCCCGTGCTGACCTGCGGGACGAGTGTCCCCAGACGGTCGAACACGGCCCGCGCGAGATTGCCGAACGCGTGCGGTTCGGTCGCATACACCACGAGCACACCGTAGGTGGTGTCCTCGTGTGCGAGCGGAACCGCGAGCACAGACTCGAAGTTGCTCTCGACCGCGGCCTGTGCCCAGTCGGCCTCCCTGAGATGGCCGATTACGTTCGGTACAGTCACCGGTTCGCCGCTCCTGGCGGCCCGTGCTGCCGGGGCTTCCCCGTCGAGCGCGAACGACACCTCGTCGAGATACGTCTGTTCGCTCCGCTCGCCGTTTGCCCAGGTCTGGGGCTTTACCGTCGACCCGTCGGGTGGAATCGAGCCGACCCACGCGAACTCGAAGGGGTCGGTGGCGACGAGTTGCTCGCA
>JAQCNG010000188.1 GCA_028275145.1 Halovenus sp.
CCGGCCTCCAGCCGGGCCTTGCAGAGACTACCCGCCGCTATCCACTTAATCCTGTGTCAGACATATATAAACTATCCGTGGCGTTCGGAGCAATGTGGGGACTGCCCCGAGAGTCCGCCTGAACAGCACTGTGGAGGGTTTCACCACGGTGTACAGACCGGACTGGACCGACAGTCTGGGGAGGTGCCGTACCAGTCGCCCCGAGAGGACTCGGCCAACCCTAGGAGGAGTCGAGTCAGCTACCCCGGGAGGAGTCAGCCGCCTCGGGAGGAGCTGTTTGTCTCTCCTTCGGAGTTCCGCCCACTCTAACCCCCCCCACCCCTTTGTTTCGAGTGGAACCCGAGAGCGAGCGGGTGGGGGGGAGCCTCGAAAGCCGTTCTCCGGCTCTGCTCCGTCGAAAGCTGTTTGTCTCCCTAGCTAAACTCCGTTTCTAGCTAGATAGAGTTTGTTTCTAGTAATAATATCACAACATTACGTAGAGCTAGCGTGGAGTTGAGCTCTAGTACGGTTACTGTTCAAAGGACATTGTCTTAAATCTTTCCCAAGCAAAAGAACACTTTCGGGGGGGTCCCCCCCACCCTCTCTTTTCACGTTCCACTCGAAACAAAGGGGTGGGGGGGTCACACCCGGTCTGATCGTCGACGGACAGTTCGGTGAGTGCTGGTCACCTCCCAGCGGGTCCGACCCGTGGGTACCACTCGACCACTCGTCCGTTGGAGTCCCCTGTCGACCACTCGTCCGTTGGGGTCCCCTGGATAGAGGCTCCTGGTCAATCCGTTCCGGTCAGTCCCTGGGTACCCTCTGTTCCAGGGACTCTACCGCTCGTTGTCGAGCAGTGAACTGTGCCCTCTCTCGTGGGAGCCGATCCCTTTGTGTTCTGTTCAATACAGACAGAACACCTGCAACTCGGAACAAAGAAACAACTTCCTCGAACAGTTCTCGATATCTTCCGAGCCCTCTGTGTGAGACTCCGAGTCATAACACTCCACCCGACCGTAACCTTTAATATCCGCTCACCCACTGTTACTTCTGGTTCAACTGGACACGCCGGGCCTGTCGGAATCGGCAAAAACGGCGTGTCTCGACCTCAATGCGGCCAAAATCGAACTTGCGTGCGACTATCTCCAGTTGAAACGAGGGGGAACTACGATGTCAGAAGAGAATCGAGGACACAACGACGGTACTACTCCGACCCCGACCGACGGCGAGAGCAACAGCTCGTCTCCAGTCGAAACATCGGACGCTGACACTCCGGAGAAAAGAGACGGCGACGCCGGTTCGGTCGCCGCCGGAACAGACGGTGTGGGGGAGACGAGCGGGTTGTTCGACGACCTGCTCAGCGGCGAGCCAATCTTCGAGGACAAGGAGGTGCTCCGGCCGGCGTACACCCCCCGTGACCTCCCCCACAGGGAAGACCAGATAGACCGCATGGCGACCATCCTCGTCTCGGCGATACGCGGGGATACGCCCTCGAACATCCTCATCTACGGGAAAACCGGCACCGGCAAGACCGCGAGCGCGAAGTACGTCAGCGACGAACTCGAGGCGGTCACCTCGAACGAGTACAAGATTCCGTGTGACGTCCAGTATATCAACTGCGAGGTCACGGACACCCAGTACCGCGTGCTCGCACAGCTCGCAAACCAGTTCATCGAGGACAACCGCGAGCGAATCGGCGAGGAACTCGACGAACTGGAGGCGCTTCGGGAGGATGCCCGCCGGAATCTGAGAGCGCTCGACGAGACGCAGTTCGACAGTGTCGATGCGGTCACCGACGAGATCGAGCGGCTCTGTGCCGACCGTGAGTCCTTCGACGACGTCCCGATGACGGGCTGGCCGACCGACCGGGTGTACAGCTCGTTTTTCGAGGCCATCGACTACCGCGAGCGGGTCGTGGTCATCATGCTCGACGAGATAGACAAGCTCGTCGAGAAATCCGGCGACGACACCCTCTACAATCTCTCACGGATGAACTCCGAACTGGAACACTCGCGGGTCTCTATCATCGGCATCTCGAACGACCTGAAGTTCACGGACTTTCTCGACCCCCGCGTGAAATCGAGCCTCGGGGAGGAGGAGATCGTCTTTCCACCGTACGACGCCAATCAACTGCGCGATATCCTCGAACATCGCGCGAGAATCGCCTTCGTCGGTGACGCCCTGACCGACGACGTCATCCCGCTGTGTGCGGCCTTTGCCGCCCAGGAACACGGCGACGCCCGGCGCGCCCTCGACCTGCTCCGGACCGCCGGAGAACTCGCCGAACGCGACGACACCGACAACGTCGAGGAGGACCACGTCCGGCAGGCCCAGGAGAAAATCGAGATCGACCGCGTCGTCGAGGTGGTCCGGACGCTCCCCCAGCAGTCGAAGCTCGTGCTGTTTGCCATCATCCTCCTCGAGAAGGAGGGGGTACACAGCATCAACACCGGCGAGGTGTACAACGTCTACAAGAACCTGTGCGGGGAACTCGACGCCGACGTGCTCACCCAGCGCCGGGTGACCGACCTCATCAGCGAACTCGACATGCTGGGCATCGTCAACGCCGTTGTCGTCTCGAAGGGCCGGTACGGCCGGACAAAGGAGATCAGCCTCTCGGTCCCGCTGGAGGAAACCGAGGGGGTACTCATGTCGGACTCGCGACTGGGCAACATCGACGACATCCAACCGTTCGTCCAGGCCCGGTTCGACAGCTAGAAACAACTGCTGACGAACGCACAGAACGACGACTCACTGGCCCGGTTCAGGGAACCGTTCCCCACTCGCTCTCGTAGAACGTGAGCGCGTCGCGGTCGGACTCGCGGAGTTCCGCGGCCTCGACGTGACCGATGTAGACCGTGTGGTCACCGGCCTCGACGGCCTCGTGGACCGAGCAGTCGACGTAGCCAAGCGACTCCGAGAAAACGGGTGCCCCGGTGGCGGCCCGCTCGGTCGGGTGCTCGTCGAAGGGGTCGAGTTCACCGTCGGTCATTCCCGCGAAGTGCTCTCCGAGAATCTGCTGGTCTGCCGAGAGGATGTTGACACAGTAGTGCTCGGCCTCGCCGGTTACGAGTCTCTCGTGGGCGTCGGTGTCGTGGTCGAAACAGACCAACACGAGCGGCGGGTCGAGCGAGACGCTGGTAAAGGCGTTGACCGTGATTCCGTGCGGCGGCTGACTGTCGAGCGTGACTGCTGTCACACCGGTTGCGAACTCACTCATCACGCTCCGCAGGTCGATCTCTGTCACACCACCCGGTTAGAACCACCCACAGTTGAGCGTGTTGCAGTGACCCGCACACAGAACGCCCGAACGGGCACACACGACAGACGAACTGGGGCGCAGGCCCGAGTCCGGACAGCGGGGTCAGGTCTGGAGTCGGAACCAGCCAAGATACGGGTCAGGTCTGGAGTCGGAACCAGCCAAGATACGGGATTCGCATCTCCGCGGTCCCGACGACCCAGTCGGGTCTGACGGGGTCGCTTATCTGCTGGGTGCCCGCCTGGTCGTACGTCGGGTTGTCGTCGCCTTTGGTGATGAACCCGTCGTGTGGCACCACACACTGGTTGCTGTTCGTGTCGATGTTGCCGAGATACACCGGGTCGACAGCCTCGTTCTCGCACCAGTTCTCGCCCTCCTCGACCCAGAACATCGCGCGGTGGATGATCGGTGTCCGCTGGCCGTTCCCGTCCGGCTGGTAGACGATAACGTCCCCGCTTCTCCCGAACTGGCTGTAGCCGGTCTCGGCCCCGACTGCCGCCGTGACGACGCCGGTGTCACCCGGGCCGATATCCTCGCTCGCCCCCGGCTGGAATCGGTCGGTGTCCATCACGAACGCCAGGTCGTTTATCTGCATGTTGGGCTCCATACTGCCGCTCTCGATTGCGACCATCGGCGGCCAGACGCCACTTATCGCGAACAGATACACACCCAGCAACAGCACCGCCGCGACACTCGTCCCCAGGTCACGCAGGAACAGTCCCAGACTGTCGCCGCCGTCCTCGTCGTCGGTTTCCGACTCGACCCACGCGTCACGACCCTTTTTCTCCCCGCGCTCCGACCCGTCCGTCTCGCCCTTCTCGGAGGGGGGGCTCATTACTTTCATTTTCCCCGTTCCGGGTTTCAATGTTCTGGTCGCCGCTCCGCTACACTTTTTGTCTCCTTCCCCGTTGTGTGGATGTGCCATCAGAGGAGACCGCCCGCATCGTTGCAGCACTCGCAGACCGTGGGTACAACGCCGACCGCGAGGCCGTCACGTTGCTCGCGCGTGCGTCCGACCGCGAGCACGCAATCGACCGCGCGGTCGAGACGGCACCCGACGACACGCTGGTTCTGTCTACCGAGCACGTCGAACGCGCCCTGGCGGACACCTCTCCGTCCGGCGGAGGCCCCGATGGTCCCGGGACCGGTCGCACCCCCGACGACACGAGCGGCGACCGAAACGGCTCCGCGGCCGACGACAACCCCCTCGTTTCGACTGGAGATCGACAGCCACAATCGCAGGAAAACGAGCAATCGTCTCCAGTCGAAACGAGGGGGTCGGCGGGGGTCCAGGAGCACGGGACGCGAGGTGAGACGAGCGTGCGCGAGCAGGGGTCGACGGGGATGGAGGTCAGCGGCGACATCCAGAGCACGGGGACCGGCGAGTACGGGGATTTCGTCTCGGTGTTCAGAGACCGCTACGAGCGACTGGCGGATATGTTCGGGGGTCGAGTCACCCACCGGCCGGCCGGGGCGGTTGCCGACCTCTCGGACGGCAGCGAGACGGCGCTGGTCGGGATGGTTGCGGACGCGTACACGACCTCCGGCGGTCACTGGCGGTTCGTCCTCGAGGACACCAGCGGGACCTACCCGTGTCTGGTAATGAAAAACAGCGAGCACGCCGACCAGGCGCGCCGAACGCTCCACGACGAGGTCATCGCCGTGGAGGGCCGCATCTCGAAGGACGGTGGTGACGACGACGGCATTCTGTTTGTCGACGAGTTGCACGTTCCCGAGGTGCCACACACCCACTCGCCGTCGACGGCCGACCGGTCGGTGCGTGCGGCGCTCGTCTCGGATATCCACGTCGGCAGCCAGGAGTTCGTGGCCGACGCCTGGACCCGCTTTGCTGACTGGCTCCACACCGACGACGCCGCCGACATCGAGTACCTGCTCGTCGGCGGCGACATGGTCGAGGGGGTCGGGGTCTACCCCGGCCAGGACGACGAACTCGACATCGTCGACGTCTACGACCAGTACGAGCGGTTCAGCGAGCATCTAAAGAGCGTGCCCGGAGACATGGAGATTGTGATGATACCGGGCAACCACGACGCCGTCCGACTCGCAGAGCCACAACCGGCGTTCGACGGGGAACTCCGGAGCATCATGTCGGCCCACGACGCCACCATCTCGGCGAACCCCTCGACGGTCACAATCGAGGGTGTGTCGGTGCTGATGTACCACGGGGTGTCGCTGGACGAACTCATCGCCGAACTGTCGAACGCGAGCTACGAGCGGCCGGCCGAGGCGATGACGTACCTGCTGGAGAAACGCCACCTCGCGCCGCAGTACGGCGGGCACGTCCGCATCGCGCCGGAGGAACGTGACCACCTGGTCATCGAGGAGGTGCCCGACGTCTTCCACGCCGGTCACGTCCACAAGTTCGGCTACACCACCCACCGGGGGGTGCTGACTGTCAACTCGGGTTGCTGGCAGTCACAGACGGACTTCCAGGCCAGTGTCAACCTCGACCCCGACGTCGCGTATGCCCCGATTATCGACCTCCAGACGCTCGACCTGCAGTACGCGCAGTTCGTCTGAGCGGTCGAGCGGTCTCCGCCCGACAGTCAGTGTGTCGAGAGCTGTCCGGCCGAACGCCCCGAGACGGCCACGGTTGCGAGGTAGAGACAGACCCCGACGAGTATAATCGCACCCCCGGAGGGGAGACTCCAGATGATGGCGGTCCCGAGTCCCACGAGCACGGACACCTGCCCGAACAGCACCGAGAGGACGAGCACCTCGCGGAAACTCCCCGCCACCTGCGAGGCCGCCGCGCTGGGGATGACGAGCATCCCGGCGACGAGGATGACCCCGAGAATCTGCATCGCACCGACCACGACAACAGCGGTCATCACGATGAGCAGCGAGTTGTACCGCCTGACGTTCAGCCGCGCGACGCGGGCGGCCTGCTCGTCGAACGTGATAAAGAGGAACTGCTTGTAGTTGAGCACGACCAGCGCCACAACGACCACAGTGAGCACGCCGATGAGCCGCGCACCCCCGGCGGTGACGATGGCGTGACTGCCGAACAGAAAGCCCCTGATGTCGATTGCGACGGGGAAGTTGCCCTCCCCCCAAGAGATGACCAGCGTCGCGAGCGCGAAGCTCCCGGCCAGCGTGATGGCGATGGGCACGTCGCCGTAGGCGTCGGTGTGGGCGGTCAGCCACTGGAGCCCCAGCGCCGCGAGCGCGCTCACCACCAGCGCGACGAGGACGAGTTGACCAGCACTGCCCGAGAGACCGAGCACCCCCGCGACGACGACACCGATGGCGACCCCGGCAAAGGCGGTGTGGGCGAGTGTCTCCCCGATGAGCGCCATCTGCCGGTGGACCAGAAAGGCCCCCACCAGCGGCGCCATCACGCCCACGAGCACCCCGGTCGCCACCGCCCGCAGTGTGGTCGACACCCAGAACACGTTCGTCCC
>JAQCNG010000340.1 GCA_028275145.1 Halovenus sp.
CCGTCGAGCGCGAACGACACCTCGTCGAGATACGTCTGTTCGCTCCGCTCGCCGTTTGCCCAGGTCTGGGGCTTTACCGTCGACCCGTCGGGTGGAATCGAGCCGACCCACGCGAACTCGAAGGGGTCGGTGGCGACGAGTTGCTCGCAGACCTGCCGGTCGAGTTCGTCGGGGGTACTCGCCCGGCGCAACGCGTCGTCGATATCGCCCACCAGCGAGAACAGTCGCTCCAGACGCTCCAGTCGGGTGGACCGCTCCGCGAGACGGCGGTCACGCTCGCGGATCTCTGCCCGGCCGGCGACCCGGTCCAGCGCCGCCTCGGTCGTGGCTCCCAGCAACCCGACCAGTCGTTGCTTTTGCTCGCTAAACGGCACCCGCTCGTCGGTGGCGACCACGAACACGCCGTGTTCGCCGAGCGGCAGGAAAAGCGCTGTGCGCGCCTCGGTGTCCGGGTCGACCACGTGTGCCGAGGTTCTGACGTCCCGGAGGAACTGCCGCTCGCCCTCGACGTAGGTCTGCCAGACGATGGAGTCGGGTTTGCTCGGCCCGAACGTCATCTGTCCGTTGTAGAACTCGCGCAACCGCTCGGTGCTCGCGGCGGGTTGCAACACGTTGTTCTCATTATCGAACAGAAATATCCCCACAGCAGACAGGTCCAGCACCGACCCGGCAGTCTCCACGACGGCGTCACTGACTGCCCCGGGACTCTCCGCGGCCAGCAGGTCCTGTGTCGCCTCGTACAGCGAGGTGAGCGTCGCCTCGCGCTCCCGGCGCTCGATTGCCCCGATTGCGTGGCCGACGTTGCTGCCGAGTTCGTCGAGCACCTCCAGTTCCCGCTCGCTGAGCGCCCCCTCACGGGACGAACACACCACGAGCACGCCGTCTGTCTGGCCCTCGCTGGCCAGCGGAATCGCGGCCGTCGAGTGTGTCTCACCGTCTATTAGCTCTCGACAGGTCGTCCACTCGTTTTCGGCGCCGTCGCTCTGGAGGGCCTGTGTCTCCCCGGTTTCGACCGCACGCCAGATGGGGGCTGACCGGGGAATCTCCGGGAGTGTAACGGCGTCGGGGTTGTCCTTCCCGGTCGATTCGAGGGAGAGTTGGTCACCGTTTTTCCGGAGCACCATCGTGCTGTGGTACGGCCCGGACCGGGCGAGTTCGTCACAGACCGCCTGCTCGATCTCCGCGCGACTCTCGGCGGCCACCAGCGCTGCGTCGACGTCGCGGATGATGCGGTTGATGCGGTCGAGTCGAGCGAGTTCGTCTCGCTGACTCTCCAGTCGCCGCTCGCGCTCGACTCGCTCCGTGACGTCGTCGAAGGTGGAGACAATCCGCTGGAGCGCCCCCTCGTCGAACAGGGGGACCGCGTCCGCGACGATGGTGCGCCGGTCGCCCTCCGGTGTCTCGAGGATGAACTTCTTGTCGCGGACCGGTTCACCCCTCTTTTTTGCCAGGTGAACCGCTGCCTCTTCCCTGGACCGGGGCTCGCCTTCCGCGGACAGTATCCGCATGCCCTCCGGCGGCGTCCGACTGCCCTCGAGCGCTCCGGCCGCGACGCCCATTATCTCCGCCGCCTTCTCGTTCGCGCGGGTTATCCGCTGGTCGGCATCGTGAACGAGGATACCGACCGGGCTCGTCTCGAGGACGCGCTCGACGATGTCCCGCTCTGCCTGCAACTGTTGCTCTCGGTGCTTGCGCTCGGTGATGTTCCGGGTGACACCGCGCATGGCTACCACCTCGCCGTCCTCGTAGACGGGTTCGGCCTGCGAGTACATCCACTGTGTCTCGTCGCCGGCGAGCACCCGCACCTCGATACTGAACGGTTCGCCCGCTGTCCACAGTTGCGTGACTGCTGTCCGGACCCGTTCCCGGTCCTCGGGATGGTGACACTCGAGGAGCTCCTTGGCCCCCAGTGACATCTCCGACGGCAGGCCGACCATTCTGGAGGTTGCCTCGGTCAACTCCAGCGTATCCGTCTGGAAATGGTACTCCCAGCCACCGACGTTGCCGACCTGGTGAATCTGGTCGAGAAACTCACGACTGCGCTCGAGTTCCTGCTCTCGGTGCTTGCGCTCCGTGATATCCTGTACCGTCCCGCGGAGGTGAGTGACCGTGCCGTCTGCCATCTGCGGGTCGCCGCGGAGATGGACCCACCGCTGGCTGTCGCTCTCCGTAGCCAGTCTGACCTCGAGGTCGAACGACTCCCCGTGCTCGAGTGCCCGGTCCATCGCGTCGCTGATCCGCGGCCAGTCCGCCGGGTGGTAACACTCTCTGGCGGTTTCGAGCGAGGGTTCTGTCCCCTCGGGAAGCCGGTAGATGTCGTACACCTTCTGGGTCCAGAGGCTCGACCCGTCGGGCCTGTACTCCCAGGCCCCGACGTCGGCGATATCCTGGGCCTTCGCGAACAGGTCGTTCTGTCGCTCTAGTTGGTGCTGTTGCTCGACGCGGTCGGTGACGTCGTAGGCGTGACCCACCACCGTGACGACATCGCCGTCGTCGAAAAGCGGCTGATACCGGGACTCGAAGGTCCGACCGCCGAGTTCGACAGTCGCGGTGACCTGCTCTCCATCGAGTGCCCGCTCGCAG
>JAQCNG010000191.1 GCA_028275145.1 Halovenus sp.
CTGATGGCCGAACAGGGCAAGCCAAAGTCCGCCGCCGACGGGGAGGTGGCCGGAACGGTCACGCTGGCCGACTACGCGGCCGGGTGGGGCCGACGCATCGAGGGGGATATCGTCCCGAGTGACAACCCCGACGAGCAGATTCAGCTCCAGCGCCACCCGATGGGCGTCGTCGCCGCAATCATCCCCTGGAACTACCCCATCGCGGTGCTGATGCGGAAGATTCTCCCGGCGCTCATCGCCGGGAACGCCGTCGTCGTCAAACCCAGTTCGACGACACCACTCTCGACACTCCGCGTCTTCGAACTGTTCGACCAGAAACTCGACATCCCGGACGGCCTGCTGAACCTCGTTCTCGGCGGGAGCGGGGTGGGCGACGCGCTCGTTGGCTCGCCCGACACGGACATGGTGACGATGACCGGTTCCACACGGGTCGGAAAGGAGATAATGGCGTCCGCGGTGCCGAATCTCACACCCGTCTCGCTCGAACTCGGTGGCAAAGCCCCCGCTATCGTCGCCGCGGACGCCGACATCGACGCCGCCGTCGAGGATATCCTCACGGCCCGCATCACCAACGCCGGGCAGGTCTGTACCTGTGCCGAGCGCGTGTTCGTCCACGAGAGCGTCGCCGGGGAGTTCACCGAGAAGTACGTCGCCGCGACGGAGCAACTCGAACTCGCCGCGCCGGCCGACGACCCCGATATGGGACCACAGGTCTCACAGGGTGAACTCGACTGGACACGGAGTTCCGTCGAGTCTGCCGTCGAGAGCGGCGCAACACTGCTCACGGGCGGTGGCCGCCCGTCCGGGCGCGACTTCGAGACCGGCTTCTGGTACGAACCGACCGTTCTGGGCGATGTCGACCCGTCGATGGATGTCGTCGAGAAGGAGGTGTTCGGGCCGGTGACCCCCATCGTCGCCGTCGACTCCGTCGAGCAGGCCGTCGAGTACGCCAACCGGTCGCGGTACGGGCTCTCCTCGTACGTGTTCACCGAGGACTACCAGACTGCGATGCGGACGGTCCAGAACCTCGACTACGGCGAGACGTACGTGAACCGAACGCTCGGTGAGGCCTGGCAGGGCCACCACATCGGCTGGAACGACTCCGGCATGGGCGGGGACGACGGCAAGTACGGCGTCCTGAAGTACACACAGATAAAGAGCGTCTACTACGACTACAGCTAGCCCGTCCTCGCCACGACGCCAGCGGCGTGTCAGCAACTGTCGCCGACGGTGTGACGACAACTGTCGCCGACGGTGTGGCGGCCACCACCGCCAGCCAACACTGAAGTACAGCTGTGCCGAGATTAGAGTTACCGGAGGACACTGAGCATGGAGATCACCGGCATCAACACCTACCAGCTCGACTACGAGATGGACGAGCCGTTCGAGCCGTCCTGGTATCCCGGGTTCGAACAGCACGTACACAGGGTCCAGCTCTACGAGGTCGAAACCGACGCGGGGCTCAGCGGTATCACCTCTGTGACGGGCGACGCGTCCCGCGTCGACTCGCTCGACCTGGCGCGGGAGTACCTGGTCGGGACCGACCCGCGCCACGTCGAGCAGCGACTCGACGACCTGGAGTCGCTGAACGCCTACGGGCCGCGGCCGTGGCACTTCGAGATTGCCCTCTGGGATATAAAGGGAAAGGAGGTCGGAAAGCCGATCTACGAACTGCTCGGTGGCGACAGCGAGCCGATTCCGGCCTACGCGTCGAGCGGCGAACTCCGCCCGGCCGAGGAGCGACTCGAGTGGGTCGCCGACCGCGTCGCGGAGGGGTTCGAGGCCGTGAAACTCCGATTTCACTCCGACGACATGGACGACGACCTCGCGGTCGCCCGGGCCGTCAGAGCGGAGTACCCCGACCTGACGCTGATGATCGATCTGAACATGGGCTGGAGTGTCTCTCACCCCGGCGGCGGAACCTGGACCTTCGAGGACGCCCTCTCGGTGGCCCGCGAGCTAGAGGAACTCGGCAACGTCGGCTGGCTGGAGGAGCCAATCGGCCAACTCGATTACGACGCCCTCGCCCGTCTCCGGGCACAGACCGACATCGCCATCGCCGGCGGGGAGTTCAACAACGGGCTCCACCACTTTCGGGAGTTCGTCGACCGCGAGGCACTGGACGTGCTCCAGCCGGACGTGATGCTCAGCGCGGGCATCCTGAGGACGAAACTCATCGCCGGCCTCGCCGAGTTACACGGACTCCAGTTCGCGCCACACACCTGGAACGACGGGCTAGGCTTCGCCGCGAACCTCCAGGTGCTCGCCTGCACCAACCCCAGCTGGTGTGAGTTTCCGGTCGAACCGCCGGGGTGGTCGGTCGCGACGCGGGATTTCCTGCTCGCGGACCCGCTCACGGCGGACAACGGCGCGGTACGGCCACCGACCGACCCCGGCCTGGGCATCAACCTCGACTGGGACCTCGTCGACGAACTGGCCGCAACCGGCGTCTGAACCGTGTCAGCAGCCCACGGGGCCGCGCTCACCGCTGGTCCGGCCAGCGCTCGATGTAACTCGTCTTGTCCGTGTAGAAGTTGATCATGTCCTCGCCCTGTGCGTGCAGGTCGCCGAAAAAGGAGTCCTTTCGGCCGCCAAAGGAGAAAAACGCCATCGGCGCGGCCGTCCCGACGTTGACCCCGAGGTTGCCGGCCTCCACCTCGTGTTTGAACCGGGTCGCCTTGTGCCCGCTGTCGGTGAACAGACTCGCGGCGTTGCCGAACCTGCTGCGGTTCACGATGTCGATTGCCTCGTCGAACCCCTCGGCCCGGACCAG
>JAQCNG010000200.1 GCA_028275145.1 Halovenus sp.
GAACCCGAGGCCTTCGAGTACTACACGAAGATGTTCCGCTACGGGATGCCCCCACACGCCGGCTGGGGACTCGGCGCGGAGCGACTCGTCATGACGATGCTCGGTCTCGACAACATCCGCGAGACGGTGCTGTTCCCGCGGGACCGCCAGCGGCTGAGCCCCTAAGCGGGGCTCCGGGGCAACCGACAGCGTATTTGGGCTGTGGACGCTACAATCGCGCAATCAGGAACCGCCGCACCTGGGGTCAGAAACCGTGACAGACACCTGCACGCTGTGTGACCTGCCACTGGCCGAGACAGCCGTCCAGAGCAACGGCGACCAGTTCTGCTGTCGGGGCTGTCTGCACGTCCACGAGACACTCGCCGAGCGTGAGGACGTGTCCGTCGACGACGGCCCGGAGGCGCTCGAATCCGACGAGCGAGAGGTGCCCGAGGACCACGAGACAACGTTTCTGCGGGTCGACGGGATGCACTGTGCGACCTGCGAGACGTTCATCGAGGCCCGCGCGGGCGAGCAGTCGGGTGTCAGCGGGGTGGACGCGAGCTACATCACCGACACCGCACGCATCGACCACGACCCCGAGCAGACCGACGAGGCTGACCTCCGCGACGACCTGACGGGGCTGGGCTACCGTGCCTACGCGAAAGACGACCCGAAAGGCGAGCGCCAGTCCCGTGACCGCGTGCTGGTGCGTCTCATCGTCGGTGTCGTCTTCGGCATGATGGTGATGATGAACTACATCGCCATCATCTATCCGACCTACTTCGACGGGCTCTTTCCCGACGCCTACGCCGAGTTTCTGGGGGAGATGCTCGCCAGCACCTCCGCGCAGTACTTCTATCTCGTTGTCGGGCTGATGGCCGCAATCGTGCTCCTGTTCACCGGCGGCCCGATACTGAAAGGTGCCTACGTGAGCGCCCGGACACGCCAGCCCAACATGGACCTGCTCGTGGCGATTGCGGCCACGAGCGCCTGGGTGTACAGCACGCTCGCCATCTTCGTCGGCGAGGCCCAGCCACACGTCTACTACGACGTGACCGTCGCTGTCGTGCTCGTGGTAACCGCCGGAAGCTACTACGAGAACGGTATCAAACGAAAGGCCACCGACCGACTGGCCGACCTCACCGAGGCACAGGTCGAGACTGCACGCCGGCACACGCCCGAGGGGGCCGGCGAGGAGGTGCCGGTCGGGGAGTTGACCGCCGGCGAGCAACTGCTCGTCCGCGAGGGCGAGCGGGTCCCCGTGGACGGCACGGTCACCGAGGGCGAGGGGACCGTCGACGAGGCGGTGGTCACCGGGGAGTCGCTGCCGGTCCCGAAGCGGGCCGGCGAACAGGTCGTCGGCGGGTCGCTCCTCCAGGAGGGGTCGCTCGTCGTCACTGTCGGCGAGGGCGCGACCAGCAGCGTCGGCCGCATCACCGACATGGTCTGGAACCTCCAGAGCGGCACCCACGGCATCCAGCAACTCGCCGACCGACTGGCTACCGTGTTCGTCCCGCTCGTGCTCGCGCTCGCGGTGACCGTCGGCGTCGGCAACCTGTTGCTCGGGGCGAGCGTCGCCAGCACGATGTTGCTGGCGCTGACGGTGCTCATCGTCTCCTGTCCCTGTGCGCTCGGGCTCGCGACCCCGCTCGCCATCGCATCGAGCGTCCGCGAGGCGCTCGAACGGGGTATCGTGGTGTTCGACGAGACGATCTTCGAGCGTCTGCGCGACGTGGACGCGGTGGTGTTCGACAAGACCGGAACGCTCACCACCGGCGAGATGCGCGTCCAGCGGGCGGAGGGACCGGAGCGGCTGTTCGAGCGGGCGGCACTGCTGGAGGCCCGCACGGCCCACCCGATTGCGGCGGCGGTGGCCGACGCCTACGCCCCCGGTGACGAGAGCGACGAGGGCAACGGCGGCGTGGCGACCGACGGCGGCGTGGCGACGGCATCGGGTGCCGATGCCGGACCCGGGGAGGCCGAGTCGCGTGTCACCGGTTTCGAGAGCCACGCGACGGGCGTGGAGGGCGTCGTCGACGGGGAGCGGGTGCTCGTTGGCAGTCCAGACCTGTTCGCCGAGGCGGGGTGGACGGTGCCGGAGGAACTCGCGGCGGGGGCCGAGGAGGCCACCGCCGGCGGCGACGTGCCCGTGCTGGTCGGAACCGGCGGGCAGGCGGGTGGGTTGCTGGTCGTCGGCGACGAGCCACGGGAGAACTGGGCGGCGGCCGTCACCGCCGTCGGTGACCGCGACGTGGAGGTGGCGGTGCTGACCGGCGACGACGAGCGCGCGGCGGCACAGTTCCGTGACCACGACGCGGTCGACGAGGTGTTCGCGGGTGTCCCCCCGGAGGCAAAGGCCGAGACGGTCGCCCGACTCGGCGACGACGGAACGACCGTGATGGTCGGTGACGGCACGAACGACGCGCCGGCGCTGGCGAGGGCCGACCTGGGTATCGCGCTCGGTGGCGGCACCGCGCTCGCGGCCGACGCCGCCGACGTCGCCGTCGTCACCGACGACCTGGGCTCGCTGGAGACGGTGTTCTCGCTGGCCGAGGCCGCAAACGGCCGGGTCAGGCAGAACATCGGCTGGGCCTTTCTCTACAACGGGGTGGCGCTCCCGCTGGCCGCGGTGAACGCAATCAACCCCCTGTTCGCCGCGCTCGCGATGGGTGCGAGCAGTCTCATCGTCGTCACGAACTCGTCGCGACCGTTGCTGGGGTCGGAGGAGTAGACAGATGTGGTCACAACTGCCGATATGGAACTGAGACTCCGACACGAGGGGTGGCGCAGGCACGGCCCGGTGACCGTTCGCGGCCGGGCGTTCGACGGCGAGAACGCGCTGACAGCGGAGA
>JAQCNG010000205.1 GCA_028275145.1 Halovenus sp.
ATGATGAGTGCGCCGGCGATACCCTGGAGCACGCGCAGTCCGACGAGATGCCAGTACTTCGTCGCAAAGGAGTAAGAGACACCGGCGACGGCGATGAGCACCAGTCCCGCGAGCACGAATATCTTGCGCCGGCCGACCCGGTCGGAGAGCCGCCCGGTGAACGGCTGGAGCGGGCTGTTGACCAGTCCGAACAGCGCGAGTACGATGCCCGTAATCGCCACCTCGGTCAGTCCGAACGTCGCACCACCGACAAACTCACTGGTGATAAACAACGGCAGGACGACGATGAGAAAGGAGTTCCCGACTGACTCTGCCATCCGGGCCAGCGCCAGCGCGAGCACCTGCGGGTCCACACCGAACAGCCGTCTCATCGAACAACATCACCTGACCGTACCATACCAGGTTTTGGGGTTGCACACTCTATAACCTTGCGAGAGGGCTCTCACAGTGCGTCGTGCTCTGCCATTACGACCGGGGGTGTTCACTCGGGCAGACCCTCCGGACGCCCCTCCCCGGGTGTGCCCAGTTCGGAGAGAATCTCCTCGAACCGGTCGTGCGCGCGGTCCAGTTCGTCGGTCGAGGCGTCGTCGTCGAGGAGGCGCCGGGCCTCCTCGATGACACCGTCGAGTCCCTCGACGACCGCCGGGTCGGGGTCGTCGCGCGCGGCAAGCGTCCGTTGGGCCCGCGCGATGGAATCCTGTACCCGGTTCCGGGCCTCGACGTGTCGCCGACGCCGTCTGTCCGCCGCCTCGTGACGGCGCGCCTCCGTACGCATCGCCTCGATATCCGCCTCGGACAGTCCGACCCCGCCCTCGATTGTGACTGTCTCGGACTGGCCGGTTGTCACCTCCTCGGCGCTCACCTGCACGATACCGTCCGTGTCGATGGCGAAGGTCACATCGATTCGTGGGACACCCGCCTCGGCGGGCGGGATATCCCGCAGTGTGAACTCGTCGAGCAGCGCGTTCTCCCCGGCACGCTCGCGCTCGCCCTGAAAGACGCGAATCTCCACCTCGGTCTGCCCGTCTGTGGCCGTGGTGAAGTCCTTCGAGGCGCGGGTCGGGATGGTCGTGTTCCGGTGGATAACCCGCTCGAACAGTCCGCCTCTGACCTCGACGCCCAGCGAGAGCGGCGTCACGTCGACCAGAATCACGTCGTCGACGTCGCCCGCGATGACACCACCCTGGATGGCCGCACCGAGTGCGACCGCCTCGTCAGGGTTGACGTCCCGCCGGGGTTCGGTCCCCGCCAGGCGCTCGACGGTTCGCCGGATTGCCGGCATCCGTGTCGACCCGCCGGTCAGCAGCACCTCGTCGATATCCCGTGGCGAGACCCCGGCGTCCTCCATTGCCTGCTCGGTGGGCCCGATTGTCCGCTCGACCAGGTCCGCCGTCAGTTCCTCGAACTCGCCCCGGGTCAGCGTGTACCGCAGGTCCAGAGGCCCGTCCGCCGTGGCGGTGACGAACGGAACGCTCAGTTCGGTTTCGACCCGGGAGGAGAGTTCGACCTTCGCGCGCTCGGCGGCCTCGGTGAGACGCTGCATCGCCTCGCGGTCCTCGTGCAGGTCGACACCGTGCTCGCGCTCGAACCGGTCGACCGCCCAGTTGATGAGCGCGGCGTCCCAGTCGTCACCGCCCAGTCCGGTGTCACCACTGGTCGCGACCACCTCGAACATCCCGTCTGCCACCTCCAGAAGCGACACGTCGAACGTGCCACCACCGAGGTCGTACACCATCACGACCCGTTGCTCGCCGGCCGCCATCTCCTCGTCGACCCCGTGGGCCATCGCCGCGGCCGTTGGCTCGTTGATGATGCGCTCGACCTCGAAGCCGGCAATCTCGCCCGCGTCCTTCGTGGCCTGTCGCTGTCTGTCAGTGAAATACGCCGGGACCGTGATAGTGACCCGGGCAGCAGACTCCCCGAGATGCTCCTCGGCGTCACGCTCGAGTTTCCGGAGCACCATCGCCGAAATCTCCTCGGGCGTGTACGAGTCGCCGTCGAGGTCGACGGTCACACCGTCGCGTCCCATCGAGCGCTTGATCGACTGGACGGTGTTCTCGCAGTTCTTGACAGCCTGGTTTTTCGCAGGCTGCCCGACCAACCGGCGACCGTCGTCGAAGGCCACGACCGAGGGTGTCGTGCGGTCGCCCTCCGCGTTCGGGACAATCTCGGACTCGCCGCCCCGAACAACCGCCACCGCGCTGTTTGTCGTCCCCAGGTCTATCCCCAGAATCGGCCCGCTCACCATTGTCAGTAGGTTATCTCGCAATCGTATATAAACCCTGTCGCCTCTCACCGCGACTGGACGGCCGTCGGACGTCACCGGACGCGAGGGACCGAAACTTACTTTCGACGGGTCAGCAAATATAGATTCCGGGTAAACTCACCGGCAGAGGGACTGACCCGTCCGGTCCGGCGGCGAAGCTGGGGCCCACCGGAGTTGCTCGCCGTGCTGTCCTGGCGACACCAACTCCGCGAGGCTGTCCCGGCGACGTCGAGGGCGCACACCAGACACAGCCGGACCCGGCAGGCCACCCGCGTCGCGGCAGACGGTGAGTGCATCTCTCACGGCGGCGAGTCGCCGGTAACGGGAGGAGACGACGACAACGTTTAAATCCCGCCAACACTAGTTAACACGTGCCATGATAGACAGACTCGAAAAGGAGGTTGACATGCTGGAGCGGCATCTACAGGTCTTGCGGATGGTCATAGAGAGCGAGCCGATCGGTATCGTGAAGATGTCCAACGAGACGGGGTACCCACACCACAAGGTACGCTACTCGCTGCGGGTGCTGGAGGAGGAGAACCTCATCGAGCCTTCGAGTCAGGGTGCGATCACCACCGAGGATACCGCGGAGTTTGTCGAGGACCTCGACAACAAGATTGCACACACCGTCGACAAACTCGAGGGGATGAAAATCGAGGAGACGCCGGAGATTGAGGGTTGACATCCTCCGGCAGGAAACCGGGTGGTGGGCCGTGCAAACTGCGGCCGAACGGACCCCGGGTCCGCCGGTGTCGCCCTCCGACACGACGGTGTAGGACTACTCTCTGTGTGTCTCGAACAGTCTGAACTGTGCTCCGGACTCCGCCAGAGTCCGAGGCGTTCCGCTCAGCATCCTTCGAGGCGGAGCCCCCGGCCTCAAGTCGTGAGGGATCGGAGATCCCTCTGACCATCCGAACGGGCCTCGGCCCGTGAGGAGAGAGCGATGGGTTCCGACTGGTCGGAAGCGTGAAGCGAGTAGGCCGGGGAGGAAGCCGACATGATGGGGAACGGACAATATAGCTTCTGCCATCTGACTCACTATCCGATACACTTTTTTGCGGGCCGCCGTACCAATGAGTAGTGATACCGTCGCACACGTCGCCGGTATCACGGGCCACAGTAGCCCGGCCCCCGAATGGTGGGGACGCCGACCCCGAAGGTCGTTCGGTACGGGCGAGGAAAGACCTTCCTCCCCGGCGACAACTGACGGCGAGTCCCACATAAAAGCCCCATCTGCTCACGGCCGCGCAGCGCCCGTTCGCATGGTCAGTGGGACCTCCAGTCCCACGCTACCCTCAACGAGCGAGGTCGTAAGACCGAGCGAAGTAGGGAGGGGTCGGTTACTCCTGGTCGTGCTCCGCCCGGATGTCGGCGAGTTGGTCGCGGAGTTCGTCGCGTTCCGCCTGAACCTCGTCGAGTCGCTCCCGCAACGTCTCGCACTCGTCTTCGAGGCTGTCGAGTCGCTGTTCGAGTTGCTCTATCGTCTCGGGGTCGATGGTCAGGTCGTCCCCGTCCCCGGGCGCAGACTCGTCCGGTGTCGGGTTCGACTCGTCGGACGCCTCTGTCCTCTCGTCCGACGAGGACTGCTCCGGGGTTGCGGTGCTGTCCGTGGACTGTTCTGCGGGGATGTCGTCGGTTCCGTGCTCGGCGGTCAGCGCCGGGTCCACAGACGGAATAACGCGGACCCCGGAGTCCGTCTCGCCACCCGGGTCGTCTGTGCCGGTTTCGACCGGTGTCGACGCCTCGTCTGTCTCGGCCGATGTCGCTGTCGACTCAGCTGACTGCTGGCCGGGCCCGTCCTCGGCGTGCCCGCTCCCGGCCGCCCCTGGTTCGGCCCCCATCTCGGCAGACTCCGACCCTGCCCCGGGGGGCTCTGTCCCCACAGACTCGTCAGTCGACTCGTCCGACTCGGCAGCGGTCCCTGTGGGTCCGGGTCGCTCTCCGCCGGGACCAGGTCCGTCTGCGGGCCCGCCGGTCTCCTCGCGGTCCGGCCCGCCCCCTGTTTCGTCGACATTGGCGGACGACCCGGTATCTCCGGACGCGTCGCCGTCGCTGGGGTCGGTCGGCTCCGGTTCTGGAACTTCGACCGGGCGAACCTCGACGGGCCGGACCTGGTAGATGCCGACCTCGTCGTCGGCCGACTCGAAGGCCTCACGGCCACGGACCAGTCGGCCCGACTGCCCGACAAACGCGACGCTCGTCGACTCGCCCGCGTGATACACCAGATAGTAGTCGCCGCTGAGAACGTTCTCCGAGAGTTCGATGTAGCCGGTGAACCCACCGGCCGAGAGCGTCTCGTCGACACTGGAGATGGGCGTCTGTTCTGTGTAGAAGCGGTCACGGACCTCGTTGCTCTGCTCCTGCATCACCGCGAGCAACGGGAGCGCCGGCGACGGAGCATCGTAGGCGGTTCCCGAGGCGTCCTCGAACGCCTCGATGGCACCACCACGAACGGCAACCGCGACGCCACGGGCCATGAACAGTTCCACACCGTCGGCGCGAACCACACCCGAGAACGACTGGTCGGCGAACCTCTGGAGCCCCCGGTAACCACCGGTGAACGGGCGCGCGTCCCACTCCTCGATGCGGTCGAGGACGTGCGTGCTCATTGTTGGTCTAGACCGAGATGCGACGGATATACTTTGCCCTCACCGTAGAGAATGGTGGTCGTTACCACGGAACAGGGTTGGAGCTCTGTCCACCACAGACAGCAGGTCCAGCCCGGTGACTGGGGGACAGTCGGGTGCGCCGGTCAGCAGAGGGCAGTCTCGACAGCGCGGGCGAGGCGGGCGAACCGCTCGCTCGCGGTGGAGTCGGGGGCGACCGAAGCCACAGGCTGACCGGCACGCTGTGCCGCGGCGAGGCGCTCGGACTCGGGCAGTGCGGTCACGGGTGCGCCCAGCGTCGAGGCGAGGCGGCCGTGGTCGGCGAGGCGGTCGGCACGGTTCAGCACGACCCGCGCCAGCGGCGTATCCACCTCGCGGGCGAGTTCCCGCGTCCGGAGCGCACCGGCCAGCGCCGGCCGCGTCGGGCGTGTCACCAGCAGTGCTGCGTCGCCGGTCAGCAGCGCCACCCCTGCGTCGCTGTGCATCCCGGCGGGGGCGTCGACCACCACACGACCGTACTCGCGCGCGACAGTCCGGACCACATCGACGAGTTCAGCGGGGTCTGCCCCCCTGAGCCCGGCGAGTGACCGACCGCAGGGGAGCACGGACACCGGCCCGTCGTCGCTGACTGCCTCGACCGGAGCGGCCCGCCCCGCGAGCACGTCGTGCAGGTCCGGTCCACGAGCGGGCGGGAGGTCCGCCATCCCGAGGTCCGCGTCGACCGCCACCGCGTCCAGTTCCGCCGCGAGGTTGTACGCGACGGTGGTCTTGCCGACGCCACCCTTTCCCGCTGTGACCGTGAGTATCATGCCAGCCGTTCGAGCGCCGACAGCGGCACGTCGACGGTTGCGAGTTGCCGGTCGAGCGTCGCGCGCCGCGTCTCGGTGCGCTCCATCCGCGCCCGGTCGGCGTCGAGTCGCTCGCACAGCGTTCGGACCTGGTCGATGCCTCCTGCGGCCCTGACTGCCGCACGCGCCTCCTCAGCAGTCTCGACTCCGGCGAGTCGCTGGGCAGTCTCGATGCGGCGGCTGACCGCCTCCAGCCAGGTGTCCACCGACTCACCGGGTTCGGCTGGGGGCCGTCCGTTCGAGGCCCTCTCCCGGTCCGGTGGCGCACGGTCGGCCGGGGACTGCCCCCCCGGTGAGCGCCCGGAGGGTGCCGACCCGTGGTCGTCCGGGGGGTCGTTGCGGGATTGGCTCTCGGCAGGCGCTGAGGTGTGGCTGTCCTGTGGTGGGCCGTCGTGGGTCGGTGGTGTGTCCACGTCCGGCGACCGGTCCCGCGGTGACGGGTCGTCGGCCGGCGGTCTGTGGTCGGGGGGCCGGTCGACAGGTGCCGACCCGGCAGTGGGGTGGGCATCACCGGGTGGGTCGTCGGGCGTTGGCACGGCGTCGCGCGGCGGGCGGGCGTCACCGAGCGCGCGCACCAGATCGTCGGCCGTCGGGGGTTCCCCGGAGTCGTCGGCCGTCGGGGGTTCCCCGGAGTCGTCGGGGACCGGCTCCGTCTCGACGATAGTCGCCGGCGGTTCGACGGGGTCGTCGGGGGAGGCGTACCCGAGCGCCAGCGGCTCTCCGGCGGCAACAGTGCCCTCGAACCCGGACCCGTCCCAGCCCGCTGCCGGCCGGTTCTCCCGTCTCGGCGGCCAGACGGGCTGGAGGCTGCTCTCTATCTCGACGCGCGTGTCCGCGTCGCTCGTCACCATCAACTCGACGAGTGTAGCGTCCCCCGCAGGCGTGAGTTGCCAGTCGAGCGTGGCCATGTGACCCCTGGTCGCCTCATCTGATTTAAGATGCCGGGTGCAACGGCTGTGTTCGGGCAGACAGCGCGGATTGACCCGCCATGTCCACGAGGGCGGAGTGTATCCGTTACGACGGCGGCCGCCGAGCCGTGGTTCGTCCCACCGAGGGTTGCGGCCGCCGGGCGGAGCGCTGTCGGGCGACAGCCTGTCGAACAGTCACGCAGGAGACAAACGTAGTAGTTTCACTCCTCGACGGTGGTTTTCCCGGTGTCTTTCTCGCCGAAGTAGATCTCCGCGCCGTCCTGTGCGACCTTCTCCGCGAGGACGGCACACTTCACGCGCATCGGCGAGATGTCGACCCCGAGCATCTCCGTGATGTCGTCGCGGTCCATCGCCCGCAACTCCTCGATGTCCATTCCCTGGAGTTGCTCCGAGAGCATCGAGGCGGAGGCCTGCGAGATTGCACAGCCGTCGCCCTCGAAGGCAACCCGTTCGATGGTCTCCTCGTCGTCGTCGAGGACGACGTCCATCTCGATTGTGTCGCCACACATCGGGTTCTCGCCGACGTGCGAGAACGTCGGCTCGTCGAGGTCCCCGTAGTTGCGCGGGTTCTTGTAGTGGTCGAGTATCTGCTGTCTGTAGAGGTCCGAGCCACCGATTCCCATTGCTTATGTTTGGTCTGCCGGGAGCAAAAAACTTCTGTGTCAGTTACTCTCGGACTCGCCGTCGACGGCGCGACGCGAGAGCAGATAGCCCAGTCCACCCAGTCCCGCGACACCCGCGGCCACGCCGAACCCCGGGCCCTCGCCGTCTCCGCCGGCGCTGTCCCCGTTGCTACCGCCAGCATCGTCCCCAGAACTGCCACCGGACTGGTTGTCGGTTCCGCTGTCGTCGCTCTCGCCAGTGGCGCTGTCACTGCCGCCGTTGTTCGCTCCGGCGTCGCCGTTGTTCGCTCCGTCTGTATCACGCTGGTCGGTCTCGACGACGGAGCCGAGAGCCACCCGCTCTCGGCCGTTCCGGGAGAGCGAGAGCCGGTAACCGAGCGCGTTACACAGAAGCAGGTAGCCCAGACGGGTCAGCGAGTGGTCGAGCAGACCGAACGGGTGGAGGTGGTCCTGGCTGGCGGGCGGGAGCAGTGAGCCGAGGAGGTGGACACCGACGCGGTCACGCTCGGTCGGCACCGTCCCGAGACGCACCTGCCCGGCACTGGCCGAGGCCACCGTCCCGCCCGCCTCGTCGAGTGACTTCGCCGCCACCGAGTACATCGGCACCGCGTCACGCGGGTATCCAATCGACGGATGCGTCCAGGGCTCTTGCGGTTCGATGCTCGACTCCTCGGGGACGGTCCGGCGGCCGGCAGCGAGCGGATGGTCGGGGTCGGGGTCGGGGTAGGCCGCCGCCCGGAGTTCCTCGCGGACGACGTCGTCGCCGCCGACGACCTCCAGGCCGGCCACGTCGATGTCGGCCACGAGGGCGAGCGCGCTGTCGGTGAGCACCAGATTGCCGCCGGCCTCGACGTAGGCCGCGACCCCCGCGATGGCCGTCTGGTCGAGCGTCTCGGCGTGGGTGATGAGGAGGTTGTCGTAGGCCGGAGCGCCGTTCGCGAGCAGTTCGCCGGAGCGGACCGCCGCCGTGTCGACCGGTTCGACAGGGGCGTCGGCGGCCGACCCGAGCGCGTCGAGTGCCGCAAGCGGGCTCACCTCGTAGTCACGCTGGGCGTAGCCGAGCGCGTCCATCGGGTCGGGAACCCCGTCAGCGACGAGTCGGGTGGTCCGCACCTCGACCGGTCCGGCCCCGCCCCGGGCGCTCGCGTCGACCCGCCACTCACCCGGGTCGGGGTCGAGTACCGTCAACGTCTGCGTTCCAGGCGGGCCGTCGGCGGTCGGTCCCCGCGCCCGGCGCACGGTCCCGCCCCCGTTCCGGAGTGTCGCCGCGTCGAGGGGGGCCCGGCTGGTCCGGACCTCGACCGTGAGGCTGTGTGTGGCCGGCGGCACATCGACTGTTGTTTCGAGGCTCCCCGCGTCGAAGCGCTGGCTGTCGACCGCGAGCGTCGAGTCCACGCCGCCAGTTGCCGGTCGTCCGGCCGCCAGCCTGCTCGGGCCCGTCGGGGAACTGCCCTGCCCGCCCCGGGCAGGCACCCCGCTGTCGGCGACGTGGGGGAGATCCGTCGCCCGCCGGGTGACCGCGTCGGTTGCGAGGTACGCCGTCGAGCGCCCGCCAGTTTCGACCGCGACGTCCACGTCGTCGGTTGCGTGTCGGACCGCCGCGTCACAGACAGCGCCGTAGCCCGCCACCTGGAACGCCACGACGTTGGAGAGGAACCGCCGCTCCATGCCATCGCGAAACGAGTTCGAGAAGACCACCTCGAGTGTCAGCGCGGT
>JAQCNG010000206.1 GCA_028275145.1 Halovenus sp.
CGACCCACAGAACGGACAGGCAGGCCGATGGCACGGCCCGTGCGCCCCCGACCGCGAACGGCGGGGGCGAGTCCGATGTAGTGTCGGACACTGTGCAAGGAGATACCGTGTCCCTTCGGGGATACCGAACACGCCACACCGTCTCACGGCGGCTCACGTCCCGAGCACGAACCGGAGTACACCCACGCGGTGGAATCTTGCCCTCGTTGGTGTCGGACCGCCCGACCCCAAACGTGCGGTCGGGGAAACCGCGCCGTCGTCGGGCGACGCCCGACTGCCTGAGGGACGTAGTCCCTCTCCGTTCACGGCGCGGAGGATGTCATTCCAGTGCATACACGCTTTTATTATCAATTTCTATATAGGAAGACACCACCGACCGCACCGGGCGGTCCGGGTAACCGAATGGTCGCCTGTCTCCCTACTCTGAGTGCTGACCGGGATGCCCCTCGGGAAGCCCGGTCCGCCCGCAGGTCCGCTCGCGCAGTGTCTCGCCCTCTGTCTCGCCCTCGGGGTCGTCCAGCACGCCACGCTCGCGGAGTTCCGGGACCACCAGGTCGACGAAATCCTCGAGCGTGCCCGGGCGCACCACCTCCTTTACGTTGATACCCTCGACGCCGAGGTCACGGTGCCAGTGTTCGAACTCGTCGGCGACAGTCTCGGGTGTGCCGACGACAACCGGCGAGGTGGTCCCGAGGCCGGCAAACTCCGCCATCTCGCGGACGGTCCAGTCCCGGTCGTCGTTCGTGGTGAAGGCGTTGACCACGCCCTGGATCGCCTCCGTCTCGATGTGTTCGAGCTGCTGGTCGGGCTCCAGTTCCGAGAGGTCCATGTCGACAAAGCCCGACAGCAGCGCCAGCACCCCCTCGACGTCGATTGCGTCGCGATAGCTCTCGTACTTGGCCTGGGCAATCGCCTCGGTTTCGCCGACGATGGGCACCAGCCCCGGAAAGAAGGCGACGCTGTCTCTGGCCCTGCCGTGGGCCGCGAGCCGCCCGGTCAGGTCGGTGATGTACTCGCGGATGGCCGCCTCGTTTGGCTGGCTGAGAAAGACCGCCTCGGCGTGGCGGGCAGCGAACTCCCGGCCCCGCTCGGAGGAGCCGGCCTGGTACAGCACCGGCGTCCGCTGTGGCGAGGGCTCACAGCCGTGTGGCCCCGGCACGTCGAAGTACTCCCCCTCGTGGTCGATTGCCGCAACCTCGGCGGGGTCGGTGAACCGCCCGGAGTCGGCGTCGCGCTCGACGGCGTCGTCCGCCCAGGAGTCCTCCCAGAGCGCGTAGCAGACCTCCATGAACTCCTCGGCCCGGTCGTAGCGCTCGTCGTGGTCGATGCGCCCGTCCAGCCCGAGATTCCGCGCCGCGGATTCGAGATACGAGGTGACGATGTTGAACGCGACCCGGCCGTCGGTGAGGTGGTCGAGCGTGGAGAACTCGCGGGCGAGCTGGTAGGGGTGGGTGTAGGAGGTCGATTTCGTGATGGCAAACCCCAGGTCGTCGGTGACCTCGGCCATCGCCGGCACGAGGTAGGCGGGGTCGTTCGAGGGGGTCTGGACCGCCCGCTCGATTGCGGGCTCGTGGGAGTCGTCGTAGACGTCGTAGATACCCCGCACGTCGGCAAAGAATATCGCGTCGAAGCCGCCGCGTTCGGCCGTCCGGGCGAGCGCTGTCCAGTACTCCCGGTCGCGGTACCGGGCCGACTGGTCACCGGGGTAGCGCCACGACCCGACCGTGACGTGTTCGACCGAACTCATCGTGAACAGGTTCAGGTGCAACCGGTCGCTCATACA
>JAQCNG010000210.1 GCA_028275145.1 Halovenus sp.
CAGTTCGAGCACACGCTCATCATCGCCGAGGAGAACTCCGAGGTCCACTACATCGAGGGCTGTTCGGCCCCGAAGTACTCGGAGTTCAATCTCCACTCCGGCGGTGTCGAGGTGTTCGTCAAGGAGAACGCTCACGTCCAGTACTCCACGGTGCAGAACTGGTCGAAGAACACCTACAACCTCAACACCAAGCGCGCCATCGCCGAGGAGGACGCGACGATGGAGTGGGTGTCGGGAAGCATGGGGTCGAAAGCGACCATGCTCTACCCGTCGACCATCCTGAAGGGTCCGGGTGCGACGGACAACCACATCACCATCGCCTTTGCCGGCGAGGGCCAGGACATCGACACCGGGGCGAAGGTGTACCACAACGCCCCCGACACGCACTCCACGATCGAGTCAAAGTCCATCAGCAAGGACGGCGGCCGAACAAACTACCGCGGTCTGGTCCACATCGCCGACGGCGCGAAAGACGCCTCCACCGCCGTCGAGTGTGACGCGCTGATGTTCGACAACGACTCCACCTCCGACACCATGCCGTACATGGAGATTCAGGAGAACCAGGTCGACGTCGCCCACGAGGCAACCGTCGGCAAGATCGGTGACGAGGACGTGTTCTACCTGCAGTCGCGCGGACTCGACGACGACGACGCAAAACAGATGATCGTCGCCGGCTTCATCGAGCCGATTACCGAGGAACTGCCAATCGAGTACGCCGTCGAGCTCAACCGACTCATCGAACTCGAGATGGAAGGCAGTCTCGGGTGACCAGGCAATGAGCACACAGGTACACGCGAATCTGACGGAGGAGCAGGTCCGCGAGATAAGCACACAGTTGGGCGAACCCGACTGGTTGCTGGAGACGCGTCTGGACGCGCTCGACGCGCTCGCGGACCTGGAGATGCCAAAGATCATCCGGACGCCGGGTCGTGACTGGACCAATCTGGACGCCCTGGAGTTCGACCAACTCGTGGACCCGCTGGACCGGGCCCAGGAGAAAGACCGCGTCGACGCCGAGGGTGTCGAGGTGCTCGGGTGGGCCGAGGCGCTCGACGAGCACGGCGACCTCATCGAGGAGGAGTTCGGGAGTGTTGTCGACCCCCAGCGTGACTACCTGACGGCGCTGTCGACCGCGCTGTTCAGCGCCGGCACCGTGGTCTACGTGCCCGAAGGTGTCGCCGCCGAGGACGTGAAAATCCGGACGCGGATGAACTCCCGGTCGCTGTTCAACTACACGCTGGTGGTCGCCGAGGAGTCCGCAAGCGTCACGATTCTGGAGCGCCAGTCCACCGGTGACGACCTCGAGGGGAACCGCTACTACAGCGGTGTCGTCGAGGCAATCGCCGGCGAGAACGCACACATCCAGTACGGCGCGCTCCAGAACCTCTCGGAGGACACCTACAACTACCAGGTCAAGCGGGGCCACGCCGGCGTTTACGGCCAGGTCAACTGGATCGATGGCAACATCGGCACCCGCCTGACAAAGTCCTCGGTCGAGACGCGCCTGCTGGGCGACGGCAGCGAATCGAAGATTGTCGGGGCCTTCTTTGGCCACGAGGACCAGCACTTCGACATCGCCAGTCGGGTCTGGCACGAGGCCGAACACACCACGGCCGACCTGGTCACCCGCGGCGTGCTCGACCACGAGGCGCGGTCGGTGTACGAGGGCGTCCAGGACGTCGGCAGCGGTGCCTGGAGCACCAACTCCTACCAGCGCGAGAACACGCTGATGCTCTCCGACGACAGCGAGGCCGACGCCTCTCCGAAACTCATCATCAACAACCACGACACGGAGGCGAGTCACTCCGCGACGGTCGGCCAGGTCGACAGCGAGGACCTGCTGTACATGACCTCGCGGGGCATCGACGAGGCCCAGGCGACCGATATGCTGGTCGAGGGCTTTTTCGTCCCGGTGCTCGAGGAGGTGGCCGTCGACGAACTCCGCGAGGACCTCGAAGAACTCGTCAGCGCGCGCCTGGAGTAGCCTTTTTCTCCTGCGGTTGTCGACGCTCTTTGCTCACGACTCCGCCGCCAGCGACCGGACTGCGTCGCGGCCGCCGGTGGTGAGCGGCGTCGACGACCGTCAGCACGTCGTCGGCCACCGACGGGCGTCGACACCGCGGAGTTCGAACTGCCAGACCCGTTTTATCAGTCTTGTGATAATTCGTGTTCGTTCGGAGCAGGCCACCCAGCACGGAAACCCTGTGGGGCCGGACGGGACGTGACCGATACACAAAGGATAATGACGGGTCGCCCCAAAGGAAACACAGGACGGCATCCGTGACGAACGTCACAGTCTCACAATGGAAACAATAGCAGGCACCGTTCTCGTCGGGGACTCGTTCGAACCGGTTCGCGGGCGGGTCGTCGTCGAGAACGGCCGAATCGATGCCATCGAGGAAACCGAGACAGCGTCGACAGACATCGTCCTGCCGGCGTTTGTCAACGCCCACACCCACATCGGCGACTCCGTCGCGAAGGAGGCGGCGACGGGGCTGTCACTCGACGAGGCGGTGGCACCGCCGGACAGTCTGAAACACCGGCGACTGGCGGCGGCCGACCGGTCGGAACTCGTGACGGCTATGCGTCGGACACTCCGATTCATGCGACAGGCGGGCGCAGTTTCCTGTCTGGACTTCCGCGAGTCCGGGGTGACAGGGGCCCGCGCACTCCGCGACGCCGCACAGGGCGTGGCCGTCGAACCGTTCATCTTCGGCAGTGACGAACTGTCTGTGCTCGATGTGGCCGACGGCTACGGCGCGAGCGGCGCGAACGACGACGATTTCACCGAGCAGCGGGCGGCGGCCGCGGAGCGCGGTGTGCCCTTTGCCATCCACGCCGGCGAACCGGACTCGACAGATATCGACCCTGCGCTGGACCTGGAACCGGACCTGCTGGTCCACATGGTCCACGCCCGGCAGTCCCATCTTGAACGGGTCGCCGACCAGTCGGTGCCAGTCACCGTCTGTCCGCGGGCGAACACGGTGCTCGGTGTCGGGCGGCCTCCGGTCCGGGACCTGCTGGAACACACGACTGTCGCGCTGGGGACGGACAACGTCATGCTCAACTCCCCGTCGATGTTCCGGGAGATGGCCTACACCGAACGAGAGTTCGACGTGACCGCCCGCGAGGTGCTCCGGATGGCGACGACTGCCGGTGCCGAGATCGCCGGGTTCGACTGTGGTGTGGTCGCGCCCGGCCGCCGGGCGGCGCTCACGGTCCTGGACGGCGACTCGAACAACCTGGCCGGGTCGACCGACCCAGTCAGTGCCGTTGTCCGGCGTGCGACCGCGCTCGATGTCGACCGTGTGGTGTCGTGACCCACGGACCAGTTCCGACCGGTTCAGTCCTCGAACCCGAACGTCGAGCGGAGTTCCTGTTCGATGCGGTCGGTGAACGCCTCGAGAACTGTGTGGAACTGCTCGTCGCTGCCGGGCAGTGACTCCGCGCGTTCCCCGATGTCGTCGGGCAACACGACGCGGAACTCGCCGTTGCCCTCGTAGACTGGCTCGCTCTCGTTGAGCACCTTGCGGTCGATTGCGCGGAGCACC
>JAQCNG010000342.1 GCA_028275145.1 Halovenus sp.
CCAGCGGGAGCAACGGACCGACCGACAGCGGTCACAGGACAGCGCCCCCCCGGACCAGCACCAGCAGGAACACGGACGGCAGTCGGGCCACCGGCCGTCCGACGGGTCCGCCGAGCGGTCGTCGAACCGGTCGACACAGGAGCCACCACCCCAGCCCGAGCGGCTGGCCGGGACAGCCGACGGGCAGCCAACCGAGATGGACGGCGAGGGGTCAACCGAACCGGACGGGACGGCAGATGAGGGCGAGCGGGAGGCAAGTGAGGCGGACGACGAGGGAGAGCCCGAGCAGCCAGGGGATACGCTCTCGCCCGGAGAGATCATCAGCGACAAACTCGACGAGGACGATACGGGAGACAGCCAGTAGCGCTTTCCTGTCACCCGGTTCGGCACGGCGACCTGCGGCGGTGGTCGCCGCGGAGCCAGGCGGGGTGGCGTCCTCGCTGTCGTCCCGGTCGTGTCGACAGTGTCATTCATCTGGCCCCGGTAACCGCGGTATGGAGACGCGCGATCTGCTCGTGGTGGACGCGTTCGCGGACGAACTGCTCGCGGGGGTCGGCATCCCGCTCCTGCCGGACGGCTCGTCGCTGACCGACAGGCAGGTGCGCGCAATCGCGCAGGAGGTCGGCGCACCGGCCGGGGTCACCTACCGCGACGGCGAGCTCCGGCACGTCCCGCAGGTGGGCCATGGCGCGCCGGTGGCTGCGGCCGTCGCCGGCTGTGTCGGGCTGGCCGAGCGCGACGATATCGAGCCCGGGACACGCACGCTGACACACCCCGAGGGCGGGTCCTCGTCGGTCGAACTCGCCGCCGACCGAACTGTGACTGTCGAGGCCGACCAGACGGTCGGACCTGCCGGGGTCGACAGCGCAACCGCGGCGGACGCGCTCGGACTGTCCACAGAGGCAGTCACCGACGTCGACCTGCCGGTGGGGCGGGCCGAGGGGGCCGGTGGGTCGTTGCTCGTGCCTGTTGCGTTTCTCGATGGACTCGGAGACATCTCGCCCGCGCCCGGTGCCATCGCCGACCTGCTCGGTGACGACGGCCGACTGGTGGCGTTTACCTTCGACACGCTGGCCGCCGGGACCGACCTCCACACCCGGGTGTTCGAGCCCTCGGCCGGCGGCGAACGCGCCGCGAGCGGTGTCGGTGCTGCCGGTTGTGTGCAGTATCTCGCCGACAGAGACGCCTTCGACGGCGAGGAGTCGTCGCTTCGGGTCGAGTCCGGCCAGTTCTGCGACCGGCCAGCGACCCTCAAGGTGGCGCTCGACTCCGGCGCGGTGTCCGGGCGCGCGCTGCTGGGACTCGCGGGCAGTGTGAATCTCCCGCCCGACGACGACGACGATATCATCGTCCTCTGAGGACAGGACCCGGGGCAGAACCCGCAGTGTCACCGCCGCGTGCGACTCAGCCGCGGACCGCATCGACGAGCCCACGAGCCATCTCGGGGGCCTGGGCGACGAGCGCGCGGGGGGCGCTCCGCCGCGCGCCGGAGAGGGCGGTTTCGAGTGCCCCGGGCGCGCGCTCGGTCACGCCGGAGCCGTGTCCGACGAGTATCCGCTCGGGTTCGAGGCCGCGCAGTTGCGTGGGTGGCTGGAGTCGGCGGAACGCCGGCAGACCGAGTCGCTCGTCGTCGAGCAGCCAGTGGTCGACGGTCACCAGCGAATCCGGCACGACGAGCGTCTCCCCGTGGACCAGAAACGCCTCTTGAAAGCCCGGGAACGGCCGGCAGGGGATGACCCGGAACGCATCCGATGGCGCGAGCGTGTACGTCTCGACGGGCGCGTCGACCCGTTCCGTGACGCGGGCCATCCACGTCGGCACGTGGACAGCCACGTCGTGGCGGCGCGCGAGCGTCGCGGCGTCGCGGGCGTGCCACGAGGAACAGACTATCACGCCGACCACCTCCGGGCGGCCGTCGAGCAGGCCATCGAGATCCGTCGCGTCCAGCGGGTCGACCAGCCAGGTGCCCGTCTCGGTCTCGATGGCGTGGCTGGCACGCCGGCCCTTCTCCTCGGGGTGGGCGACCCACGAGACGCCGCCGTCCCATTCGAGCACCCGTTCGGCCCGCTCGGGAGCGGCACGGCTGTAGAAGCTCATCGACACAGCGCGAGGAAGTTCTCGAAGACTGCCTCGCCCTCCTCGGTGTGTGCGACCTCCGGGTGCCACTGGACACCGTAGAGGTCGCGGTCGGTGTCGCTCATCGCCTCGACCCCGCAGACGTCACTCGTGCCGGTCCGCTCGAACCCCTCGGGGACCTGCTTGACCTCGTCGGCGTGACTGGCCCACACCCGTGTGTCGGGCGCGAGCGAACCCACGAGCGGGTCCGCCTCGTCGAGAACCTCGACGGTCACGTCCGCGTAACCGCCGTACTCGCCCGGCCCCACCTCGCCGCCCAGTTCGTCGGCGACGACCTGCATCCCCAGACAGATGCCGAACACGGGGATATCGAGGTCGAGATACTCGGGACAGTTGCCGATGCGCTCGATGTCCGGGCCCCCCGACAGGACCAGTCCGTCCGCGTCGATCTCCGCCGGCGGCGTCTCGTTGTCCACCGTCTCGACGTCGACGCCCATGTCCCGGAGGGCACGCTGTTCGAGGTGGGTGAACTGCCCGTGATTGTCGATGACGTCGATTCGTGTCATTGGGTCTGTGTAGCCCGGCAGAACTTATATTACTCCCGCTCTGGGGTGGTGCGGTCACTACTCGTAGACCAGAATCGTGCCGATTTCGCTGTCGAGCACGACAACCTCCTCGCCGGATTCGGCGCGGTGTTCCTCGACCACCTCGACAGCCTCGCCGGGGATGACCGCAACCTCGTTGTCGAGGTCGACCTGGATCTCGCCGTCGACGGTTTTCTGTGACTCGACAGTGCCGGGGTCCATCGTCTCGAGCGCGGCGACGACCTGGCCGGCCTGGTCGCGGAACTTCGGCCCGATGACCGAGTGGTCCGGTTCGACGTCGACGGGCACGAGTTCGACCGCGGGCACGCCCTCGCGGATGTGCACGGGCGCGCTGGCGGCCTCGCTCAGGTCGTAGGTGTCGACCGGCACCGACAGGTCCTCGTCGGGGTAGACCTCGACCCGCTCCAGCGGGGCGTTGAGCGCCAGTCCGGTGTCGGATTTCCAGCCCCGGACCGTCGAGGCGACCTCCGCGATGAGGTCACCGGCGGTCTCGGCGTCCTCGTCGACCACCTCGAGGTCCGGCCAGTCGGCGGCGTGAACACTGCCCTCGGTGCCGGGCAGCGACCGATAGGCCTCCTCGGACAGGAACGGCGCAAACGGGGCGAGCATCCGCAGAGACGCCGACACGGTTCTGAAAAGCGCCTGCTGGGCGGCGTCGCGCTCACCGGGTCGGCCCTCGTAGAGTCGTCCTTTCACGAGTTCGAGGTAGTCGTCCGCGAGGTCGTGCCAGACGAAGTTCCGGAGTGTCCGCAGCGCCGCGTCGAATCTGTACTGCTCCATATCCTCGCGGACGTCGGCGGCCACGCGCGAGCACTTCGAGAGAATCCAGCGGTCCACGTCACGGTAGGCGGGGTCGGGCAGTGGGTCGCGCTCCTCGTCGAGTTGCTGGGCAACGAACCGGGTGATGTTCCAGACCTTCGTCTCGAAGCGGGCCGCCGACGTGACCTCCTTCCACTGGAACTGGATGTCGGTGCCGGGCTGACCGCCCAGCGCAATCGCCTGCCGGAAGGCGTCGGCGGAGTACTCCTCGACCACCGTCTCCGGCTGGACGAAGTTGTCCCGGGATTTGGACATCTTGTTGCCGTCGTCACCGAACACCATCCCGTTTATGAGAATCTCCTCCCAGGGGATCTGGTCCTCGACCGCGGCACTGCGCAACAGCGTGTAGAACGCCCACGTCCGGATGATGTCGTGGCCCTGCGGGCGCAGCGTCGCGGGGGTGAACGGCTCCTCGGGCCAGCCCTGCACCAGCAGCGGGGAGATCGAGGAGTCCATCCAGGTGTCCATCACGTCGGTCTCGCCGCGCCAGTGCTCGCTGCCACACTCCGGGCAGGCCCCGATGGCGGGGTCGGTTTCGGGCGGTTTGACCGGGAGTTCGGCCGCCTCGGCGATGTGGGTGTGCCCGCAGTCCTGGCAGTGCCAGGCCGGGATCGGCGTGGCGAACACGCGCTGGCGCGAGATTACCCAGTCCCACTCCATCCCCTCGGTCCACTCCTCGAGACGCCCGTACATGTGCTCGGGTATCCACTCGACCTCCTGGGCGGTCTCCAGAATCTCGTCCTGCCGGACCTCGACGAACCACTGTTCTTTCGAGAGAATCTCGATGGGTGTGTCACACCGCCAGCACTGGCCGACGTTCTGCTCGGTCGGTTCCCTGTCGACGAGATACCCCTCGGCGTCGAGGTCTGCGGCGATCTCGTTCTTTGCCTCGTCGATTGTGAGCCCCTCGTACTCGCCCGCGAGCCCGGTGAGCTGGCCGTCCTCCGAGAAGACCATCCGCAGGTCGAGGTCGTACTCGGCCCACCAGTCGACGTCCTGTTTGTCACCGAAGGTGCAGATCATCACCGCACCCGTGCCGAAGTCGCTGTCGACCTCGTCGTCGGCGATGAGTTCGACCTCCTGGCCGAACAACGGCACCTCGAACGTATCGCCGATGCGGTCGGTGTAGCGCTCGTCGTCGGGGTGGACTGCCATCGAGACACAGGCCGCGAGCAGCTCCGGGCGGGTGGTGGCTATCTCGATGTCCTGTGACTCCGTCGCAGAATCCGAGGGGTCTCCCGCCTCGCTGACACCGGGGAAGGTGATGTAGTACAGCGTCCCCTCGATGCCCTCCTCGGTTTCGACCTCGGCGTCGGCGATGGCGGTCTCACACCGTGGACACCAGTTGACGGGGTGCTCGTTCTGGTAGACGTAGTCGCTGTCGGCCATCTGGACGAACGAGCGCTGGGTCTCACCCCAGTACTCGGGGTCCATCGTCCGGAACTCGTGGTCCCAGTCGATGGAGAAGCCGAGTGTGTCCATCGTGTCCCGCATCGCACCGATCTGGCTCTCGGTGTGCTCGATGCACAGGTCGCGAAACTCCTCGCGCGGAACGTCGGTCCGGTGGATGCCCTGGTTCTCCTCGACTTTCACCTCGGTCGGGAGTCCGTGACAGTCCCAGCCCTGTGGAAAGAGCACGTCGTCGCCGACGAGACGGTGGAACCGGGCCGCAAAGTCCATGTAACACCACCCCAGTGCGTT
>JAQCNG010000215.1 GCA_028275145.1 Halovenus sp.
TGACGCCAGCCGAACAGGGCACCGCCCACGAGATGCGGGACGACGAACATGAACGCGACCCCGTACCACTGCTCCGCGATGAGCGGTTCGTTGAAAAACAGCACGGCAAAGACGATGCCGAACACGACGGCCATCGTCACGACAGCGACAGCACCGGGGAGGAGCCAGCCGACGACCAGGCGGTCGCGGTCGATGCCGTCGCGTATCCGGTCGAGTAGTCCAGCTGAACGGTCCGTACTCATGCGACGAACTGTTGTGGCCGGAGTGGTTTCACCCTGACGGTCCGCTCACGACGAGCGCCAGAAGACGCCGGTGAAGATGGCGAGTATTGGGACGATTTCGAGACGGCCGACCCACATCAGAAACACCATCACCAGTTTCGTCTCAGTTGGAAAGTGGAGGTAGTTCCCGAACGGGCCGAGCGCACCGAACCCCGGGCCGATGTTGCCAAGCGTGGCGATAGACGCACTCATCGCCTCCAGTACGGTGAGTCCGGGGGTGGCGGGGTAGTCGAGCAGAAAAAACGCCGTGGTGAGACCGTACAGAATAAAATAAAGAACGGTAAACACCGCAATCTTCCGGATAACCGCCTCGTCGATGACCGCGTTGCCGAGCCGAACGGGTCGAACTGCGTTCGGACGGGCGGTGACCGAGAGTTCCCGGCGGGCCGCTTTTAAGATGACGAGCCACCGGATCACCTTGATCCCCCCGCCGGTCGAGCCGGCCGACCCACCGATGAACATCGCGAACAGGATGACGATCTGGCCGGTCGTGTCCCATTGTGCAAAGTCACTGGTCGCGTACCCGGTCGAGTTCATTATCGAGCCGATCTGGAAGAGGGCCTGCCGGAGGGCGTCACCGGCCGCACCCTCGGCGACGTGCCCGATGTCGACAGCCGCCGAATCGGCGGCACCACGGACCAACACGAGCGCCAGTACCGCGACCAGTACCGCGATGGCACCGATGTACGCCCGGAACTCGGGGTCATACGCGATGCTCTTTACATCACCACTGAGCAGGTACCAGAACAGCGCGAAGTTCGTTCCGGCGACGAGCAAAAACGGGACGAACACGAGCTGAACGGCGGGGTCGAACGCGGCGGCACTCGCCGATTCGGGCGAGAACCCGCCGGTCGGGAGTGTCGTGAACGCGTGGGCAACGGCGTTGTAGGGGTTCATGTTCGGGGCTAGCTCCACGCCGACGGCGGGGCCGAGGTAGTACATACCGAGAAATAAGAGCGCGAGCAACACGGTGAACCCGAAGTAGACCAGCCACAGGATACGGGCGGTCTCGGCGATGCGTGGGGTGAGTTTCTCGAAACTCGGCCCGGGAGCCTCGGTACGGATGAGTTGTGTGCCGTTGACCGCGAGCTCCGGGAGGATAGCCACCATCAGCACGATGATACCCATCCCGCCGAGCCACTGGGTGAGCTGTCGCCACATCAGCAGTGCGTGTGAGTGTCGCTCGAGCGAGATGGCGCCGAGTACCGTCGCCCCGGTGGTGGTGAACCCGCTGGTCGACTCGAACAGTGCGTTCGTCACGGACCCCCCGAGAGCAGTTGCAGAGCCGGTGCTGAGCCCCACACTCGACTCGGTGCCGAACCCCGCGAGCAGGTACGGGACCGCCCCGATGAGCGATACAGACACCCACGAGAGCGCGACGAGCAACAGCGCCTCGGGCGGTCCGAGGTCGGGGTCTGCGTCGAGACGCTCCAGCGCGAGACCGACACCGACCGCCAGCGCGATGGAGACAACAAACACCCAGATGTCCTCGCCGTAGACAACCGCGACGGCCAGTGGCACGAGCATCGCCAGCGCAACGTATTTTATCACTGTCCCCAGGAGCGCCCCGGTGGTGCGAGGGTCGACGTACAGCCTCACGGGTGACCACCCCTGCCTGTGCCGGCCGTGACCCGACCGTCGGGGAACCACACGGTCCACGACCACTGACAGCCTCCTGTCGCTGTCATCGAGACCACCTGTTGCTGTCATCGACGACTCTCCTCGTGTGAGTTCGACTCAGTTCACCGCGTGCAGACAGCTGAGTGGGAGTAGCTATCATCCCATTGCGATTATCTGGTCGACGGAGTCACTCTCGACGAAGAGAACGACGTTGTCACCGGGTTGGAGGACGGTGTTCCCACGCGGGATAACGAGGTCACCGTCCCGACCCACCGCGCCGAACACGGCGTGGGTGTCAATACTCTCGTCGACCTCCCGAACTGTTTGGCCGACGAAGTCGCTGTCCGCGTCGAGTTCGAGTTCGAGCACCTCCGCCTCGCCGTTTTCGACAACGGCGATGTTCAGCGCCACCTTCTCGCGGGTGAACCGGATTATCTCCTCGGCGGTCACGTCACGTGGACTGACGGCCACGTCGATACCGATCTGTTCGAACAGTTGTGCGTAGTCCGGCCGGTCGACCAGTGAGATGACCCGGTCGGCCCCGGTGTGTTTGCCGAGCATCGAAACCAGCATGTTGTTCTCATCGGAGTCGAGCGCGGTGACGAGCACGTCCGCTTCGTCGACCTGCTCGCGCCGGAGGAACTCCGTGTCCGTCGGATCGTTGTTCACGACGAGTGTCTCCGGGAGGTCCTCGGCGAGTTCACGTGCCCGGTGCTCGTCACGCTCGATGATCTTCGGCGAGAGATCGCGTGCCTCGAGCAGGCGTGCGGTGTGGTAGCCGATTTCGCCGCCACCGATGATGACAATCTCGTCTGTCTCGCCGGGTGTCGCCGTCGGGGCGAGAAACTGTGCGAACTGCTGGACGCTCCCCGGACTCCCGATGACAACTGCGCGATCACCGGGACAGATACTCGTACTCCCTTGTGGCAACACGAGTTCCCTGTCCCGGAACAGTGCCGCGAACGTCACCGAGTCGAACCGGTCGGCCGCCGCGACTGTCTGGCCGGCGATCTGACTCTCCGCGGGGATATCGAACTCGGCCATCTGGACGAGACCACCGGCAAAGCCCCTCACGTCGACCGCCGACGGCAGTCCAATGACGTTGACGATCGTCTCGGCGGTCTTCAGATTGGAGCAGATGAGAAAGTCGACATCGAACGCCGTTTCGTTGCGCTCCCAGGTCTCCTGGTACTTGTGGTTCTTTACCCGGGAGATTGTGAACATGTCACCGATTGTCTGGGCTGTTCCACAGGTCACGAGATTCGTCTTGTCGTCGTCGGTGCTCGCGATGACGATATCCGACTCGACTGCCCCCGCCTCCGTCAGCACCGCCGAATCCGTGCCGTCACCGACGATGCTCAGTACGTCGATGTCGTATCTTATGTCCTCGATGCGTGTCTCGTCGATATCGACAATCGCGACGTCGTGGTTGGGGGCGAGATCTGCGGCTACCGAGGTGCCGACCTCGCCGGCGCCGACGATCACGACCTGCATGGGG
>JAQCNG010000223.1 GCA_028275145.1 Halovenus sp.
CTCGCCTACGAGCACGTCCTCGCGGAGGCCCAGGACCTCGGCGTCGCCGAGTCGGACCCGAGTTTCGACGTGGAGGGCACCGACGCCGCCCTGAAGTGTGTCATCGTCGCCAACGTGCTCGACGACGAGCGCGAGTACACGCTCGACGACGCCACCGTCGAGGGTATCCACGGACTGCCCGCCAGCGCGCTCGAACTCGCCGGCGCGGACGGGCGCACCATCCGCCTGGTCGGCGAGGTCCGGGACGGGGAGGTGCGCGTCGCGCCGCGACTGGTTCCCGAGAACAGCGCCATGGCCGTCACCGGCACCCAGAATATCGTCCAGTTCGAAACCGAAAACGCCGGCCCGCTGTACCACTCCGGCCGTGGCGCTGGCGGCCCCGAGACTGCGAGTGCCATCTTCGCCGACATCAACCGACTCGACGGAGAGGGGTGAGCACGCGACACCCCGCCTGCTCGGCACCAGTTTTTCTATCCGGTATCGATCGACGAGACATCGAACCGCTTGAGGAACTGCTGGACGTCCTCGTCAGTCCCGACGAGCAACAGCTGTTCGTCGCCGGTGAACCGCCGGTCCGGGTCGACGGTGCCGGAGAGCCCGGTGTCCTCTTCGATACCGATGACACGACAGCCTGTCTCCTCGTAGATGCCGGAGTCGGCCAGTCTCACCCCCTCGAAGGGGTCTGCGGGCACGCGGACGAACCGGACCTGACTCGCCGGTGCCAGTACGTCCTCCTCGCGCAGCTCCATCGCGACCATCCGTGCGCTCACGCGCGGGACCGACAGCACGTAGTCGGCACCGGCACTCAGCGCCTTCCTCGTGGCGTCGGTGTCGCTCACACGTGTCAGCACCTCGATATTCCGGTTGAGCGAGCGCGCGAGGACCGTCGACAGCAGCGACGCCGAGTCGTCGGGAAGACCAACGATAATCGCGTCCGCGCTCTCGACACCGGCCTCACACAGCACGGCCTCCGATGTGGCGTCGGCCACGATGTCGACCTGTTCGCGGTCCTCGATGTCGATGGTCACGCTGTCTATCTCCGCCTCGGCGACGACCGACTGGGCGGCCTGGCCAACCTCGCCCATACCGGCGATGACGATACGGTCATCCTGGGAGAGGGTCCGTGGCGGGCGGGTAAAATCGCTGAACGCCTCCAGCGCGTCCTGGTCGCCCGACACCAGCAACACGGTGTTCGGTCGGATGACCGTATCCGGGTCCGGCGGCAGTTGTAACGCGCCGTCGACCCAGGCACCGATGATGTTCGCACCCGTCTGCTCTCTGATACTCGAGTTCCGGACGCGGGTTCCCGCCAGCCGGCTCTCCTGGTGGACCGGAATCTCGGTCACCGCCATCTCGTCACCCAGGTTGACGGTGGCTGTCAGCTCCGAACTGATCGACGAAACCGCCTTCTCCGCGAGACGGTGACCGAGCACGCCGTGTGGAGAGAGCACGCTGTCGGCACCGGTCTCCAGCAACACGTCCCGCAAACTGCTGTCGTCGGTGAGCGCAATGATATCGATGTCCTGGCGTATCGACCGCACCGTCAGAATGGTGTTCACGTTCTCCTCGCCGGTGTCCGTGATGACCGCCCGTGCGGAGTCGATGTTGGCCCGCTCGAACGTCTCCGCGTCCTGTGGCGAGCCGTGGATTGCGGAGAACCCGTCGTCGGAGAGCGCCTTCGCGTTCTCCCGGGAGGAGGAGAGCAACACGTACTCGATGTCGAGTTCGTCGAGTTCGTCCAGAAGCACCGCGGAGTCACGGCGGTACTCGCAGACGATGACGTGGTCCTCTTTCGGTGTGAGCCGGTTGTCCAGGTTGACCTCGGCACCGGTGAACAGCGGGATGATGATCATCCGGAGTGTGAAAAATCCGATACCGATGCCCGTGACCTGTGTCAGCGAGACCAGCAGGAACATCAGCGGGTGACTCCACTGTCCGGAGTCCTGGCCGTAACCGGTGGTCGTCATCGTCTGGATGACGAACTCGAGCGACGCGAAAATCGACTGGTTCACACCCTCCAGTCGGGCGAGTGCCTGGTTGTACATCACTGTGTAGGCGAGCACCACCACGACCAGCCCAATCATGTAGTAGAGAACGAACCGTTCCCGACGAGTGAACTCCAGTTCGGAGAGAGACCGGGGGAGAGAACGCATCGTGGAGTGTCTACAACTCAATTCGAGCAGGTAAAAAAGGATGCGATACCTGCGTTCGACACACGACAGCAAACTGCTGTGCCTCTCGAACCGCGTCCGCCAACACTCGGCCGGCCACGGCGCGGAGTTACATCCTCGTGACGGGGAAGGTGACGACGCCGGCGGGCAGTTCCAGAGGACTCACGCCGGGCATGGTTGGTGCTCGGTCGTGACAGTCGAGATGTCGTTTCGCCACGAGGACAAGAGGCCACGAGCAGTCCGGGGCCAGGGCAGGGAAACGGTTAGACGCCTGCCGTCCAAAGGCGAGTCGTGACCGACAGTCCCGGCCTGCCGACGGCACTGCCCGACAGCGAGTACGAGACGCGTCTCGAAACGGTTCGCGAGCGCCTCGCGGAGACTGACGCGGACGCCGCCGGGTGGTTCGGCGTGACCAGCATCGCCTACCTCACCGGATTCCACCACATCCAGACCGAGCGGCCGACCCTGCTCGTCGTGACACCCGACGAGACGGCGGTGACGGTGCCACGTCTGGAGCGCGACCGCGTCGCGGCCAACCCCCGCATCGAGCGGGTCCACACCTACTTCGATTACCCACAGGGCGACCCTGTCGGGACCATCGGGGCGATGCTCTCGGAACTGGGCGTCGAAACCCTCTGCGGGGACGCCGAGGGGCCGCCGGGGGTGATGGGCTACGAGGGGCCGTCGCTCCCCGGGGAACTGGCCGTCGAGACACAGTCCTGGGTCGACCGGATGCGCTGGGAGAAATCCGACGCGGAGATTGCGCTGGTGCGGGAGTCTGCCCGGTGGGCGAACCTGGCCCACCGGTATCTCGCAGAGGAGGCCGGCGAGGGCACACACCCGGCGACGGTCAGCCAGCGTGCCTCGATGGAGGCCTCGCGGGCGATGCTCGACACGCTGGGCGACCGGTACGTCCCCCGGGTGCGAGGGTCGGGTCCGGCACACGCCGGGTTCATCTCCGGCCCCCAGACCCGTCTCCCGCACGGTCACACCGCCAACCGCCGTCTCGAGGCCGGCGACGCGCTCGTCACCGGCGCGAGCGCGAACGTCGACGGCTACCGCTCGGAACTCGAACGGACGATGTTCGTCGGCGACCCCGGGGAGACACACCGCCACTACTTCGAACTGGCCCTGGAGGCCCAGACGATTGCACTGGAGACACTCGG
>JAQCNG010000225.1 GCA_028275145.1 Halovenus sp.
TAGTTCACACACCGCGGTGCTGGAGTTGCTCGTCCTCGGGCAGGTCGACGTTGGCGTCGCCGCTCATGCCCTTGCCGGGTTCGGCGGCAATCTCGGCCAGTTTCTCGGGGTTGTCCCAGTTGTTGACCGATTCGACGATAGCCCGTCCCATCGCACGGGGGTTCTCGGCGCCGAAGACACCAGACCCGACGAAGATGCCGTCACAGCCGTGGTGCATCATCAGCGCCGCGTCGGCGGGCGTGGCGATGCCGCCGGCGGCGAAGTTGACCACCGGCAGGCGGCCCCGGTCGGCAGTCTCGTGGACCAGGTCGATCGGGGCCTCGTGCTCGCGGGCCCACTTCTTGCGCTCCTCGTGGGTCATCCCCTCGAGTTTCCGGATGGCGCTTTTGATGTTGCGCTGGTGGTGGACGGCCTGGTTCACGTCGCCGGTGCCCGCCTCGCCTTTCGTCCGAATCATGGCCGCGCCCTCGTGGATGCGCCGGAGTGCCTCCTGGAGGTTCCGGGCGCCACAGACAAACGGCGCTGTGAACTCGCGCTTGTCGATGTGGTACCGGTCGTCGGCCGGGGTCAGCACCTCGGACTCGTCGACCATATCCGCGCCGGCAGCCTCCAGAATCTGGGCCTCCTTTGTGTGACCGATGCGGGACTTGCCCATCACCGGAATTGACGCCTCGTCGATCACCTCTCGAAGCGCCGCCGGGTCGGCCATCCGCGCGACACCACCGCGCTTGCGGATGTCGGCGGGGACGGACTCCAGGTGCATCACAGCAACCGCACCCACCTCCTCGGCAATCCGGGCCTGCTCGGCGTTTACCACGTCCATGATGACGCCGCCCTTCTGCATCTTTGCGAACCCGCGTTTCACCAGGTCAGTTCCCTGGCGTAACTCTTCGAGGTCTGTAGCGTCTGCCATATCTACTAGTTGGCCCGCGCGTACTTAACCCGCACGTCTGTGTGTGGCCACCCCCGTCGGCTACGAGTCCGGGCGCTACCACCGCCGGCCACCAACCGGGCATCATCTCGCCTGCCGGTCATGCCTCCTCTGCCGCCGGTGTGAATCCGGACGATATATTACCCGAGTGCTCTCAAACGAACACATGCCGAAGATAAGCGTCGAGGTTCCCGAGGAACTGCTCGCGGACCTGGACAGACACGTCGGTGGGGACGGCAAGTTCGTCAACCGCAGCGAGGCGGTCCGGGCGTCCATCCGGAAGACGCTCGATATGCTCGACGACATCGACGCACGCCACGGACGTCTCGACGCCGAGCGCGGGACTGACAGAGACAGCGACACCGGAGGAACAGATGGCAACTGACACCGATACCGCCGGACGAGAGCGACGGGCGTCGCCGGAGGCCGGGGCGAAACTCGCGGTCCCACAGCTCGGACTGGCCGCGCTCTTTGTCACCGCACTGGTCGCGGCACAGGTGACCGCGGTGAAGGTTCTCTCGGTGGAACTGCCGGTTTCGCTTCCGGTGACGGGCAGCGAGATACTCGTCCCGGCGGCGGTGTTTGCCTACGCGCTCACGTTCTTCGCGTCTGACTGTTACGCCGAACTGTACGGCAAACGGGCTGCCCAGGTGCTGGTCAACGTGGCCTTCGTGATGAACTTCGTGTTGCTGGCGCTTCTGTGGCTGGCAATCTGGGCACCCATCTCGGGGGCCTCCAACGTCGCACAGGAGCCGTTTGCCGACACGCTCGCGGCCAGCACCGGTGTCGTCGCCGGGAGTCTGCTCGCGTACATCGTCAGCCAGAACTGGGATGTCGTCGTCTTTCACCGACTCAGAGCCTACACCGGAAGAGAGCGTCTGTGGCTGCGCAACATCGCGTCGACGGCCACCAGCCAACTCATCGACACGGTGATTTTCATCACCGTCGCCTTTCTCGTCTTTCAGGGGTTACCGACCGACGCCGTGGTGGAACTGATAGTCGGCCAGTACCTGTTCAAACTCGCGCTGGTCGGACTCGATACCCCGTTTGTCTATCTCGTGGTCGGACTGGTCCGCCGACGTGGTCTGGCCAGACCGGCCTGACCGCCGCCGTCTGAGTCCCCCCTCGCAGATTGGGTCCCCACGGCCCCGTCTGCTCACTGCGGCCGGGCGACCACACCGAGGTGGTCGGTGTGTTGCGGGTCGAGTCGCTCGGTTGCCAGCACCTCGTAGCCCTCACCCAGCGTGTCGAGCACGTCCTCGAAGACGGCATCCGGGTCGCGGGTCACGTCCTCGCTGCGGGACTTTATCGCCAGCACGAGTCGCCCGTTCCCGCGGAGAAACTGCCGGTTCGCGAGCGCGACGTCGGCCTGCCCGCGGGTCGCAACGTCCTGTACGATAGTATCGACCGGTTCGACCACGTGGGCGTACCGCTCCGGTCTGCGGGCGTCCGCGAGCAGCGGGAACAGGTTCGACCGCGCCTCGGCAACCGCCAGCAGGTCCCGGGTCGGTCGCGGGGCGAACTCGACGGCGTAGGTCGGGCCGGCGAAGTCGGCGACGTGGCTGACGGTCGTTCCGCTCGCGGCACCCAGATACAGCACCGTCTCCCCGCCCGCGATACCGGTCTCGACCCCCCGCGAGAGCAACGCTCCGAGTTTCGAGCGTCCCGGCTCCCAGCGCCGCCACGGACCGTCGGTCGCCTCGCCGTACACTGGCTCCCCCCGCGTCGCCAGCCCTGTCTCCCCGCCGATTGCCCGGCGTTCGACACCCGCCGGCAGCACTGACTCCTCGTGGTCCTCGCTCACGCGGAATCACGCGCCTGGATACGCTCGATCCGTTCCTCGAGGTCGGCCGCAAGCTCCGGCCGGGACTCGCCGCTGTAGTGGTCGATTCGCGCGGCGATTGTCAGTTTGCCGGCGAGCGCACGCGCCGCCGACCCCCGGTGCTCCGGGGCGGTCCCGCGAACCGCCTCGTGGGTGTAGATGACACCGTGTTTCGGCGGGTCAGCGCCGCCCCGCAGGTGGGCAAAGAGCGCCTCCTCCGCGCCGAGAACCTGCACCGTGCCCGAGGGCTTCTTTGCGAGTGACTCCAGTCCGCCGGCGAGTGCGACGAGTCGTGCTGTGAGCACCGGACCGGCAAGTGCGGCGAGGTTCGGTGCAATCTCCGGCGCTGTGCGCTCGATGTACGCCCGCAGTTGCGCCTGCTGGTCGTCGAGGGCGGCGACACGCCCGGCCAGCGAGCCGACCTGCTCCTCGACCGGTGTCTCAGGGGTCCGAGAGGCCAGTTCGCGCACGTACTCGATGTCGACTGCGGCGTCGGCATCTTGCGTGCCGGCCCACTCGGTGACCCGCTCTGTGAGTTCGTTTGCCGTCCGCGCGCAGTCGTCTAGTGCCCGCACCGCGTGAACGAGTTGCTGGTCGTCGGCGCTCTCGCGCTCGGCGACGGCCTCGCGGGCCGCGGTGAGTGTCGCCTCCCGGAGACACTCGTAGTAGGCCGACTCGTCGTCGACGACACCCCGCTCGACGGCCAGTCGTGGCCACTCCCGTGGTCGGTCCGCGCTCCCCTCGCGAACGGCCGCCGCTCCTCGGCCGTTTGCCCCTGCGCGCTCGAACCACCCCGGGTCGTCGTCGGTCATACCTCCGGGTACGCCACCCCGCGGTATATGCGTTGTCTCGTCGCGTTCTCACCGGTCCTCCCGGGCCGGTCCGACTCACGACCCGAGAAACTCGAACACAGAGACGCCGCCGTACCGTATCGACTGCAACAGCCCTGCACCGTCGTAGACGACCCGGTTGTTGTCGACGGCGTTGCTCAGTGCCCCACCGGGGTCGTCGGTCCGCTGGAGCGTCCTGATTACACCGTAGTCGGTGTAGACACGCACTGTCGGGTTGTCGTGAGGGCCGCGCTCGATGGAGGTGACCTCACCACCCCCGGTGTCGATGGCCAGACGGAGCCTCGAGCCGTTTGCCCGGCGAACGTGCAGGTCGACCTGCTCGGAGCCAAAGAAGCGCTCGGCCCCCGAGACCGACGCCATCGAGCGGTCGGCCGCCTCCTCGACATCCGCAATCGTGACCGGGTCGGCCCACGTCTCCGTGTTCGCTCCGTTGATGAGTTCACGTGGCTGCCGGGTCCGCTCGCGAATCGCCTCCGCGCGTTGCTGGTGTTCCTCGAGGCGGGCCGTGAGGTTGCGCTGCTCGCGCTGTGTGGCCGGCAGGTCAGGCACCGCCGTCTCGATGTCTCCGAGCAGCCGTGCCAGCGCCTCCGCCTCGGCACCGGCCGACACGGCCCGTGCCGTTTTTCCACTGGCCGGTCTGCTGGCCGCGAGCTCTGTCACGGTTCTCTCGAGTTCTGTGAGTCGCTCGTCGGTTGTCGACAGCCGGCTGTCGACGACCTCTGCTCGCTGTGCCGGCGACCCGGCCGCCTCGAACGCTGCCTGGAACGCCCCGCGGTCGACGCTTCCCCGAACCGTCTGGTCTGCTGTGGCGACCAGCCCCGCCAGCTGTTCACCGGCCCCGACCCCCCCGTCCGGCACCCCGACCGGCTGTTCGCTGTGGTTGTCCGTGTTTGCCGGCGTCGTCGGCCCGTCGCCGGGTGCGAGAAACTGGGCACCCGCGCCCGCGACTGCGAGCGTGAACCCCGCGACAACGGCGACTGCGAGCGCGAGTCCGACGAGCTGCGATGTCCGTGTCATCACGTCGCTGTTCGGCCACCAGCGACTAATACCTCCCCCCTCTCTTTGCCCCAGTTTGCCCGGATTCACCCGGATTCACCCCCGCTCTCGTCGCCCGACTCGTAGCCCAGCCCGGTCCCCGGCAGCGCGAGGACGTTGTTCCGCCCGAGCCGGTAGACCTCTATCCGGTTGCTCTCGCGCAGGTCCGACACCACCTCGCTCGTTTTCGTCTCCGACCAGTCGAGTGTCTGGACGACATCCTGCTGTTTGACCCGCCCCCCTTTCTCCTCGAGCAGCGCCAGCACGCGCTCCTCGTTGCTCAGCAGTTCCTCGGGAGGTTCGCTGCCAGCCGACTCTCCCGCCTCGGACTCCGGTGCTCCCTCGCCGGCCGCAGATTCCCCGGGCGCGGCTGTTGTCTCTGCCGGCGCGTCCTTGTCGTCCTCGCTCTCGTCTGCGCTCCGGCGGCGACGCAGTGCGAGAGCCCCGGTCCCGACCAGTCCGGCGAACACGAACAGTGCAACACCGAGCGTCAGGAGCACGTCGTTACTCGAGATGCTCCAGACGAGCTCCGGGCCAAACGAGAGCGACTCCGACTCCAGCACCACCGTCGGCTCTCCGGGGGCGAACTCGAGTGGCCCGTCCCAGACAACGGCGGTGTCCCGGCCGTCGTCGGGTTCGGGTGACGCCTCCGCAAGCGTCGCGTTTGCCGGCCAACTCATCAGCAGCGTCGTCTTGTTGTCCAGGAACAGTCCGTCCAGCGCATCGCCGGCACGCAGTGTCTCCTTTGTCTCGGCGAACCCGTACCACCGGAACTCGAAGACGACGATACCGTACTCCTGGGGGAGTTGCTCGCGCTCTGCGCTCACCGAGATGTTCTCGACGACCATCACACGGCCCGTGTCCTGTTCGGCTGTGGTCGCTGTTGCACGTATGCCCTCGGTGAAGTTCGCGCGGAACGCCTTTGAGTCTGCCTCGATCCGGTCACGTGTCCGTTCGAACCCCTCGGTTGCGGCCTCGTCGTCGAGCCTGATGCGAGACTCGATGCGCCACCTTGCCGACCCGTCCGACTGGAGTCCGATTTCCATCACGACCTGGTCGGCTCCGTCCACCTGTCCCAGGAGGCTATCCTGCCCGCCCTCGGTTTCGCTGTTGGCCCTATCCGGCGCTGTGCCGGCCGCCAGAGCCCCGGATGTCACGACGAAACAGCACAGAAACACGACAACCGCCGCCAGGGACCGTGCCGTCATCGTGTAGATTGGTTTCCTACGCGACTACTAATATCTTTGTCTGTCCGATAGGTTGTTCGGGCCAGCGGCTGCTCTCTGTGCGAGATGCGGTATGAATGGGTCCCACAACGAACGCGGGTACTGCACCGAACGGGAGACGTTGTCCCTGGTCCACACGGCCGGTGACAGCTTTCGGCGGGCTCTCACCGCCCTCGTCGACTCGCCTGGCTTTGCCCGGGTTTACACCGGGTCTTGCCGATGTCGGGGGGTCGGTGGAGTTCGCACGCGTCCCGCAAGGGAGTTGTGCTCGTCCGCGACTCTCGGTCGGCGATAGCCGGACTCTCGCCGGCGTTGCCGTCACGAACCGACCTCAGCCGGGCTTTCACCGGCGTGCCGTCGTATTCCCGAACCCCGCTTGCGCGTGGTCCGGTAGTTGGCCTTGCTCCACCACCGCCGCGGCGGTGGCGCACTGGACCAGTTCGGTTCTCCTTCGGGACCTGGGCCTCCACATCCTCCCAGATGTGTCGGCGTCGGCCCCCATTCCGGATCATCTCGACTGTCGCCGATCCGACCCGGAACGTTCGTGTGCGCCCTCGTCCGCTGTGGGGATTTCGAGATTGTAGCGGTAGGATAATAAAAATTTCGCTCAAACACGTCTTTCACTCCCGATGGTAGAAACCCGGCGGCCGGGTGTCGGGGACTGGCTCAGTCGCTCGCGACACTGTCGCTGGCGCGCGGGCTGTCACCTCCGTGTGGTGTCGCCCGCCGGCGGACCAGCGCGGTGTGGACGGTCTCTGTGGCGTCGTCGACGACCAGCACCTCTCCGGGTTCAGTCGGCATCCGCTCGGTCAGCGAGCCCTCCATGTATGTCGGCCGGGCCGCCCGGAGCGCCTCGATATCTTCGCGGGCGGTGAGCCGGTGGGTACAGAGCAGGTCCGACTGCGAGACGCCGGCCGCGGGTATCGCCCCCGGACGCTGGGTGGCGAGTCCGAGGCTGACACCCGGCGCTCGCCCGCGCGTAAGAATCCGGTTCAGTGTCGCTCCCGCGACACCCCCGAAGAAGGTGTGTGCCTCGTCGACCAGGAGCCAGGGGAGTCGGTCGAGGTCACCGGTCACCCGGGACCGGTACAGCCCCTCTCCAACGGCACGCGCCACGGCGTTCATCGGCGCGTCCGCGAGTCCCGAGAGGTCGAGCACGGTCACCCGGCCGCTCCCGAGTCTCGTCGCGTCGAGGCCGTCGGCTCCGAACACCCCCCACGACGCGGCGAGCGCGAGGTGGTTGTCGGCCGCGCGTCTGTCCGGTCCCGGAGCGTCGGTGGCAGCGATTGCCCGGCGCATGCCCGGCAGCGAGTCCACCTCGCGGGCGGCCTGCCAGACGAGTCCACCGGGACCGCCTCCGGGGTCGAGTCCGACGAGCGCACACCACGAGCGGGGGTCGAGCGCACCGGGGTCGACCCGCGGCGTGGCGACCACCTCGGCGGGAACGGGTTCGCCGTCCGCGGGGTCGTCGAGGGTGCTGAACACACCCATCGGGTCGACCACCACCGGCGCGACCCCCGGCGTCCGGGCGAGTGCCTCGGCGACCACCCCGAGCGTGTAGGATTTCCCGTAGCCGCGCTTGCCCACCACCAGCATCGCGTGTGGCCCGTCGAGGTCGAGATACAGTGGTGCGCCCGCGCTGCCGTCGAGCGCACGGTACGTGCCCAGTTGTCCCGTCGGCCCCGCTCCCGGCCCCTCCTCGCGCCCGATGACGAAACTCATGTGTGGTGTGGCTCGTCATCCGGTTTCAACGGCGGGGGTGGCCGGCCCGGAATCACAACTGTTTTCGACGCTGCCGACCGCCACACAGGTGATGACCGGTTACACGGCGACCGTCACAGTTCGGCTCAAACAGGGCGTGCTCGACCCCGAGGCCGAGACCACACAGCGTGCCCTGGAGCGTCTGGGGTTCGAACTGACCGACCTGCGCGCGGCCGACGCGTTCGAGATTGAGTTGGAGGCCGACAGCGCCGGGCGGGCCCGCGAGCGCGCCACCGAGATGACCGAGCGACTGCTCGCGAACCCGACACTCCACGACTACGAGGTCGAGGTCGACCAGCGATGACCGTCGCTGTCGTGCAGTTCGGCGGGAGCAACTGCGACCGCGACACGGTGCGTGCGCTGTCCGCGCTGGATATCGACACGAGACTGGTCTGGCACGAGGACGGTCTCCCCGCCGAGACAACGGGTGTTGTCCTCCCCGGTGGCTTCTCGTACGGCGACTACCTCCGGGCGGGCGCGATGGCGGCCCGGTCGCCGGTGATGGACGAGGTGCGCGCGGCCGCCGAGTCGGGGACGCCGGTGCTCGGCATCTGCAACGGCGCACAGGTTGGCTGCGAGGCCTCCCTGACCCCCGGTGCGTTCACAGTCAACCAGAGCGCCCGCTTCCAGTGCGAGCACGTTCATCTGCGTGTCGAGAACGCCGACACTCTCTGGACCGCGGCGTACGACGCCGGCGACGTGTTGCGGTTCCCGATTGCCCACGGCGAGGGCCGGTTCGAGATTGCCGACGACCGCCTGGAGACACTCGCCGCGGAGAACCGCATCCTGTTCCGGTACTGTGACCCGGAGGGACGGGTCACCGAGGCGGCGAATCCGAACGGCTCCACCGGGGGCGTCGCCGGCATCGTCGGCGACCACGACACCGTCGCTGTCATGATGCCACATCCCGAGCGGGTCTCACTACCCGATATCGGGCCGACCGACGGCCAGGGTGTGTTGCGCGCGTTCGCGTAGCGACACCACACCGCAGTGGCTCTCCCCCGTCTGTGCCGGGAACTCCGGGGCTCTCCGACTGCCGTGTCGGGTGAGCGCACGTAGACCGACCCTCCGGCGGGAGAACTGCGACGCCGGCCCGTTCTGGTGGAACTGCCCGACTCACCCGTCGTCGAACCTGTCCCAGAACACGTCCGGCAACTCCCGGTCGGGGTTCTCCTCGAGATAGCTCTGTTTTGTCACGTTTGCCTCCTCGATGAGGGTGGCCGCCTCGCCGGCCCAGACGTAGAACCCAATCAGCGTCTCGCGGCGCATCTCGTCGATGTCGATCGTGTGATACATGTTGACAACACCCCTTTGCTCGCGGTTCAGCGTCGACCGCTGGAGCAGGCCGAAGTCGACGAGTTCGTTCAGATACCGGGTCACTGTGCTCCGGTCGTAGCCGAGTTTGTCGGCAACCTCGCTCGCCGGCAGCGGCCCGTCACCGATGACACAGAGACAGATGTCGAGCCCCGCCTTCGGCAGGCCAAACGCCTGCAGGAGCACCTGTCTGACCTCCGGTTGCTCGACCCTCATCTCGGCCTCTGTCACCTGCTTCATCGGGTCGCCGTGACAGGACATCGGCGGGTCGTCGCTCCCGAGCGCGAGGGCCACGTTGTCACAGTGATGACACTCGTAGATATCGTACCGGCTGTCCTCCGGGTCGTAGTCGAGTTTCTCTGTGCTCCCCGGTGACTGTTGCTCTGGCATACTGTTAGGCCCCGTACGGTCGGTCAGACGAGTGGTACGGATATAACTGCTGGGCCCTCGCGAGCGGAGCAACATCTACGAGTGTATCTCGTTCGGGACTCGGCAGTGCTCGACTCGCACGAGTCACAGTCTCGGGATTCGCAGCGTTTACAGTTTGCTCTCGGCGTCCTCGGCGAGTTCCTGCATCCGCTTGCCGACCCGGCCGGCATCCGAGAACTCGTCCTCGCTCATCGCCGTTGCCAGCGCGTTCCCGAGCACGAACACCGCGTGCTTGTGCTCGCTTTTCGACATGTGTACGTCGTCCGGGGTGACGCTCAGTTCCTCGTAGGCATCGAACAGACTGTCGTCGACGTGTTCGAGGTCCCTGAAATACTCCATTATCAGCACCATCTGTTCGTGCAGTTCGAGCAGTTCGTCCTTGTGCATACCCGCTTTTTGGACCCGATTACTTAGTACGTTTACGCTCACATACTCGTCTGCCCGACACCACGGGACAGTCACTCGAAGGCGGCGAAACTGGACTGGAGCGGGCGGTCGTCCCGGTCGGTGAGTTCGTATCCGACGAGGTCACGCATGTCGACGGCGTAGGTGCTACCGGCCCGTTCGAGCACGAGCACCCGGCCTTTCGTGCCCCTGACGCGCCCGCTCGCGAGTCGCTCCCCCACCGGTCGCTCGGCCAGGTCGAGTCCGTACGCGAACGCGAACGTGTCGATCGGGTCGAACCTGGCGAGCAGTTCCGCCCAGGCGGACTCGTCGACGGACTGTGCGAGGCCGCGTCGCTTCGCCCGGACGCGCACCCGGTCGCCGACGTCGGTCGCGATGTCGGCCTCGATACGGCGGGCGGTTCTGCCGTCGGCGACCGTCCGGAGGTGCGCCCCGCGGTCGGCACCCTGCTCGCGCAGACGGGTTTCGAGACGCCACGAGCGGGTGACCCCCACCTTGAACATCGCGGGGGCGAACGCGGCCAGGTACACCGCGTGTTCCTCCCGACAGGTCGACAGCGGCCGGTCGCACTCGCCCGTACACCGGGCGCAGGCCCACCTGCCCGTGTGGCGGTCGCAGTAGGGCACCCCCTCGTTCGGGCAGCGCTCGTGTGTCCCCCCGTCGCGGACCCCGGCACAGTGGCGCTCGCCGAGTCCGTACGCCAGTTCCGCTCCCGGGGCGAGCGAGCACCGCCGGGCCTGCCCGTCGTCGGCGAGCCACAGCGCGGCGTCCTCGTCGTCCCCGACGGCCCCCGTCTCGTAGTCGACAATCTGCACACGCCTGTGTAGAGCAACCGCGGCAAAGTGGCTGACGCTCCGTCCGGTCGTGTCGCAGTCAGGCGTCCTCGACGCGCTTGCCTTCCGCCTGTGGCACCACGACGCGGTCGGCATTTTCCCACTCCCGGTCGAGTTCCCTCCCCTCGAAGAGGTGGTCGAGAAACACCGCGAGCGACGCCACCTCGGAGTGGGGCTGGTTCGTCACCGCCACGTTCCAGTCGGCCGCCTCGTACACCTCGAACGCGACCTTCTCCGCGCCGACCACCACCAGCAGTGGCCGCTCGGTCTGCTCGCGCTCTGTCCCGCCTTTCGCGCTGTCCCGGAGCGCCGCCCGGATGTCGTCTTCGACCTCCTGCACCGGGAGTCCGTACATCGTGAGGTGGACCACCGTGCCCGGCCACGTCTCGAGCAGGTCTCCGGGGTCGTCGGTCGTCTCCACCGCGAACGGGCCGCCGAAGTGGTCCGTGACCGAGACGACGCTCTCACGCCGGTCGGCGGCCGCCCCGGCAAGCACGAGACGGTCGGCTCCGAGCGCGCGCGCCGTCAACCCGACGTGGGTGGTCATCCGCTCGTCACGGCCGGGCCGGTGGCCGAGTCGCAACACCGCAACCTCCGGGGTGTCCTCCATCACTGCTCGGCCAGGGCCTGGTCGATCTCCGGTCCCAGATTGCTCCCGTCGACGGTGCTGCCGTCGATGACGAACGACGGGGTGCTGCTGACGCCGAGACTCTCGCCGCGCTGGATGTCCGCATCGACCTCGGAGTCGTGGGCCAGACTCTCGCCGGCCTCCGTGACGGCGGACGGTTCCTCGACCCCGATACCCCCGGCAAGTTCACCGAACAACCCGGGGGTTTCTGTCCCCAGACGGCTCTGGTTGTCGAACACTGTCTTGACGAACGCCCAGAACGCCTCGTCGCCGGCCCGTTCGAGCACCTCCCGGGCGGCGTTTGCGGCCTGTCTCGCCGGGGGGCCAGTCACGACGAAATCCCGGTGTTCGTACCGGATGCGGCCGCTGTCGAGGTACTGGTTCCGGACGCTGGGGAACACGTTCTGCACGTAGTTCTGACAGGCCGGACAGCCCATGTCCTCGTACACCTCGAGTGTCACGTCGGCGTCGGGGTCACCCCGAACCGGCACGTTGTCAGCGCCGGATGCGCTACCGCCAAGACACCCGGCCAGTGCCACAGTTGCCCCCGCTCCGGCACCGAGTAACACCCGTCTGCGCGTTGCCGTCCCTGGCGAGCCGTTTTCTGTCATGACCGGAGATTGTGAGTCCAGGGGTATAACTCACCCGCCTCGCTGTGCGGCGTACAGCTCCGCGT
>JAQCNG010000249.1 GCA_028275145.1 Halovenus sp.
ACGTCGTCGTCGTGCTCCAGCGTGTCGATTGCCTGCTCGAACTCCTCGATGAGTTCGAGGTTGATGGTGTTGAGTTGGTGGGGCCGGTCGAGCACAATCTGGCCGACCATGTCGGTGGGGTACTCGACGCGGATTGTCTCGAACTCGACGCCCTCGTCCGCGTCCTCGCTCTCGCTGTCGTCGTAGAACCCGCCGGCGGCGGCGGCCTCGCGGAGTCCGTCGGACACCTCGTAGCGGGCCGCATCGGTTTGCTCGTGGAGTCGGTCTAGTTTCTCGACGAGGCCGTCGAGACCAACCTCGTCACACTGCTTTGCGGGGCCTTTCGGGAACGCCGCCCCGAGTTTGACAGCCTTGTCAATGTCCGCCGGCGGGGCGACCCCCTTCTGGCGGAGTTTGCCCGTCTCGTTTGCCAGCGTGGCGAGCAGTCGCTCCCGGACCTCGTCGCTGGTCTGGTCTGCGGGCACGTCCGCGCCGCCGTTGTCGTAGTCGTAGAACCCCTCGCCGGTTTTCTTGCCGAGTCTCTCGTTCTCGACGTACCGCTCGAGCAACGGACAGGGCTCGTACGCCTCGCCGAGTTCCTCTTGCATGTACTCGAGCACGTGCAGCGTGACGTCGTTGCCGACCTGGTCGCCCAGTTCGAACGCACCCATCGGCATCCCCATGTCGTATTTCGTCGTGGAGTCCACCTCGGCGATGGTCGCAACGTCGTTTTCGACAAGCCAGCAGGCCTCGTTCATCAGCGGAACCAGAATCGAGTTGACCACGAACCCCGGGTCGTCCTTTCGCACGCGGACCGCCGTCTTGTCGAACGACTCCGCGAGCGCGACGATGGTGTCCATCGTCTCCGCGGAGCTGTGCTCGCCGCTGATAACCTCGACCAGTTCCATCCGGATCGGTGGGTTGAAAAAGTGCATCCCGCAGAACCGCTCCGGCCGGTCGGTTGCCTCCGAGAGCTCTGTAATCGAGAGACTCGAGGTGTTCGAGGCGAAGATGGCCTCCTCGGGCGCAGCGTCCGAGAGCTCTCCGTAGACGTCCTGTTTGATGCTCATGTTCTCGACGATGGCCTCGATGACCACGTCGGCGTCACTCGCTGCCTCCTCGAGGTCGACGACCGGGGTCACACGCTCCAGTGCGGCGTCGGCCTCGTCCTCGCCGATGCGGTCGTTCTCGGCGAGTTTGCCCAGGCTCCACTCGATTTCCTCGTACCCCTCGGTGACGAGTTCGTCGTTGATATCCCGGAGCACCACCTCGTAGCCGGCCAGCGCGGCCACCTCCGCGATGCCGTGACCCATCGTGCCCGCTCCGAGCACCGTGATGCGTTCGATGTCGTCGACGTTCATTGTTCCATGCGTGAATCCGCCCGTGCAGGCTTTCAACCTGGCGGTCTGTCGGTGTTTCACGGATGACTGTCACGTTCACGCGGAGGGGCTGCCCGGTTCCGTGGACAGCGGGCAGGGAGTTCATCGCCCGGAGCAGTCGGGAGTTGTACGACCAGTGCGCCCGTGGACAGGGGGCAACATCGACCGGCAGTCGGGCGACCCCGGATACGGCACCGCCGACGGTCGGGTGACCGCGGTGAACGCGCCTGTCGAGCCCTCACTCGAGGGCGTACTGGACCGCCTCCGAGATGGCCCCCACCGAACCGAGGTAGCCGCTGCCGATTGTCGTCTTGAGCAGGTGTGCCGGCGCGCCACGCACCACCGTCGAGCCAACCTGGGCGACCGTGCCGTCGCCGACAGAGACGGCCCAGCCCTTCGAACTGTACCGGTACCTGTCCAGTCGCGGCTCGAACCCGTCACCGTCCCGGAGATACTCGACCAGCCGTTTCACGTTCGTCGCGGCGGTTTCGGCCTGTCCAACCGCCGTCTGTGCGGCCGCCGGCGCGACATCCCCGTCGGCGTCGACCACGCGGGCGGCGTCGCCGAGCGCGAACGTCCGGTCGTCGACTCTGAGCGTCGCACGCACCGCCCGGCGACCGTCGAACTGCCCGGTGATGCCGCCGGTCCAGATGAACTGGTCGTAGGCGAGGCTCCCATCGCTCAGCACCACCTCGTCGGCTGTCGCCCGCTCGACGCTCTGGCCGGTCCGCACATCGACGCCGCGGTCGTCAAGCGTCTCCCGCAACGCCTCGCGGAACGACCGGTCGAACCCCGGTGCGACGGTGTCGGCCTGTTCGAGGAGCACCACCTCGGGTTCGGTGTCGGCCTCTGCGGCGAGTTCGGCGAGTTCGCCGGCCGTCTGCACACCGGAGAGCCCTGCACCGCCGACGACGGCCCGGCCACCCATCTCGCGGACCTGTTGGAACCCCTGGCGAATCTGTGCCACGTGGTCGAGTCGCTTCACCGGGGTGGCGTGTGCCGCGACGCCGTCGAGTCCGTAGAAGGCCGTCCGGGCACCGAGCGAAATCACACAGACGTCGTAGGAGAGGGTCCCGGTGCTCGCCTCGACGGTCTGTGCGTCGCGGTCGATGCCGGTCACACGGGCCTGGTGGTGGTCGGTCCGCGAGCAGACCCGGTCGAACGGGATTGCGAGCTGTTCGTCGAGGTCGGGTTCGCGGATGGCACGGTGGATGAGATGCTGGACCAGATGCGTCTCGCGCTCGTCGACCAGGGTGAGCGTCACGTCGGGTGGCAGTGTCGCCTCGAGTGTCCGGACGAGAGTCACACCGGCGTACCCCCCGCCCAGAACCAGAACGTGCATACCCGAAACTCGGGCGGGAGAGACAAATCAGCCGTGGTCGGCGTCGCGCGTCGCCTCCGCCACGTCGACGGCGGCGACGTTGGCGTCGACGTCGTGGACGCGGACGATGTCGGCCCCGCGACTGGCCGCGAGTGCGGTGGCAGCGACCGTCGCATCCCGGCGGTCGCCGGCCGCCCGCCCGACGTGGCCGAACAGCGACTTGTGGGAGTGGCCGACCAGCACCGGACAGCCGAGCGCATCGAACTCCCCGATGCGGGCGAGCAGTTCGAAGCTCTCCGCCGCTGTCTTGCCGAACCCGATACCCGGGTCGACGATGAGCTGTGAGCGGTCGAGTCCGGCCTGCTCTGCCAGGTGCACACGCTCGACGAGCGCATCGAGTATGTCCTCGACCACGTCGTCGTAGTCGATATCGCTGTCCGGGTCGACCGGCGTCTCGATCGAGTGCATCAGGACCACCGGCACGTCGTACTCGGCGGCCACCAGCCGCATCTCGGGGTCCGCGAGCCCCGAGACGTCGTTGAGGATGTCCGCGCCGGCATCGAGCGCGGCCCGTGCCACCGCCGCTTTCCGCGTGTCGACCGAGATAGCAACCTCGAGGTCCGCGAGCGCCTCCACCACCGGCAGCACCCGGGCCGTTTCCTCCTCGACCGGTACGGGGTCGGCCCCCGGGCGTGTCGACTCGCCGCCGACGTCGACGATGTCGGCCCCCGCGGCGACCATCTCCTCCGCACGGGCAACGGCGTCGGGCCTTTGCTCGTACTCGCCGCCGTCGTGGAAACTGTCCGGTGTCACGTTCAGGATGCCCATCACCGCCGTGCCGTCGGTCCACGGGTAGGCGGTGTGCTCACCCTGCCGGTCCTGGGGGGTCTCGAGGCCGAGCGAGCGACGGAGATCCGCCGCCAGCGAACCCAGCCCCCGGTCACGGCCGGCGAGTCGGGAACAGAGGGCGCGGAACTGCGCGCGTGTGCCCATCAACACGACCTGGCGGTTCTCGGCGGCGGTCAGTCCGGAGACGGCGGCGTCACCGCCAACCGCACGGAGTGCCGACCGCAGTTGTTCGGCCTGCCGTGGCCCGACCCGTGTCTGGACGACACGGTGGGTGGCCGACCCCGCCGTCCGCTCGATGTCTGCCTCGGTGGCGTGGGCGCCCTCGAGAACGTCGACCGCCCCGCCGACCGAGTCGACACGCTTTGGCACCGCCGTGCGCGTCCAGCGGGTCCGTGCCTCCGCGACAGTGGACAGCGACCCGGTGACCAGCACGGCGTCGCCGGGGTCGGCGTGGTTGAGTGCGGTCCCGACTGCCCCGGCCACGTCGGGGTGAGTTTCGACCGGGGCGTCGGTCTCCCGCTCGAAGGCCTGTGCGAGCACCTCGGTGCGCTCGGCGCGGTCGTTTGCCGGTTCACAGACCGTCACCCGGTCGGCGTCCGGGAGCGCCGCCGCGATGCCCCGGTGGTCTTTCTCCGACAGCGCGCCGACGACCAGATGGAGGCTCTCGACGGAGAACTCCGCGAGCGTCTCGGCGACGCAGGCGGCCCCGTCCGGGTTGTGTGCCCCGTCGAGTACCACCAGCGGGTCGCGTTCGACCACCTCGAACCGGCCGGGCCAGTGGGCGCCACGCAGGCCGCGTTCGAGCGCGCCGGAGTGTATCTCGTGTCCGACCGTCTCGCCGACCTGCCGGGCCAGTGCCACCGCCACGCCCGCGTTGCGCGCCTGGTGAGCGCCGAGCAACGCGAGTTTCGTCTCCAGTGTGACACGCTCGTCCGCGACCTGTCCCTCGACGGTTGCGGTCCCCTCGATGTCGTCTCGACCCCCGTAGGTGACAGTCATATCCGGCCGCGGTTGCGTGTCGTTACCGTCGTCACCAGCGCCCACAGTCACCACGTCGCCGGCGGTGGCGCGGACGGCAGCGAGCGCGTCGCCGGTTGCCGCGGTCACGAGCGGTCGGTCGGCGGGCGCAACTGCGGCCAGATCCGCCGCGATTGTCTCGACGTCCTCGCCGAGCACCGCCGTGTGTTCGAGCGCGACGCTGGTGACGGCACTCACGGCGGGGTCGACAACGCTCGTCGCGTCGTACCGACCGCCGATACCGACCTCCAGAACGGCCACGTCGACGTCCTGTTGCTCGAACTCCCGGAGGGCGAGCGCGGTCAGTGTCTCGAAGAACGTTGGTGGCTCTCCCTCGACTGCCCGGTCCGTGATGTACGCCTCGACCGCTTCGACGAACGAGACGAGCGCACTGTCCCGCAGTGGGCGACCGTTCACGCGCACGCGCTCGGAGACGTCATCGAGGTGTGGTGACGTGTAGAGTCCGACCGAGAGCCCCGCCTCGCGCAGGATGGACTCGACCATCCGAGCGGTCGACCCCTTCCCGTTGGTACCGGCGACCTGCACACAGGGAATCTCCTCGTGGGGGTTGTCGAGGTGCGCGAGGAGGGCCGCTGTCGCGTCCGTCCCGGGCCGGGTCCCGAAGCGCCGCAGGCCAAACAGCGCGTTCGCGGCCTCGTGAGACTTCATGCCATCTTAACCGGGGCAGTGAACTTGGGACTGACGGTCTCTCCCCCGGTTGCGGGGCGAGAACTGCCGTCTGCGAGGACCTCAGACATCGAGAGTGTTACTACTGAGATACTCATACGGTCGTTCGTGACTCTTTACCGCCCTGGTGACACAAATTGCGTGTATCACGCCCTGACAGACATATCTGTGACGTGGCCACGGAAATAATCACGAACGACCGTATCACGAAGGACGTTTATCATTCTGTGGTCTGACCTGGGAGTATGTCATCAGCCCAGGTTGGGTTCGACACGGTCAATCCCGAACGGTTGGTCACCTCGGCGGGCGGTATCGGGCTGGGCCGCTGTGCGCTCAATCGGGCAATCGACTACGCGAGTGACCGGGAGGTGTTCGACCAGCCAACCGGCTCCCACCAGGCGGTCCAGCACCCCATCGCGGACGCCTGGTCGAAACTCGAGGCGACCGACCAGGCCGTCCAGACCCACGGCGGCAAGGGCTTTCTCCGCAAGCACGGTGTCGTCGAGATGTGGAAGGGCAGTCGCCTCGCCCGCGTCGCACCCGGGTCGACCGAGATGATGCTCAACGATATCGCCGAACACACCCTCGACCTGCCCCGGTCGTACTGAGTCTCGGCGAACCGCTACGCTTAATCCACGCACCGGCATAGCTTCGGGCAGCGCCAGGGTGGCAGAGTCTGGCCGAACGCGTCCGCCTGCAGAGCGGATCACCGCCGGTTCAAATCCGGCCCCTGGCTCTGCATATTCGGTTCAAAGCCAGCAGTTTTGTAAGTGTCACGGGAGATGGTTCCAGTATGACTACCGCGAACGAACTCAAAAACCTCCGCGAACGAATCGCCGAGAGCGACGAGATTGCTGACATTGACCGGGCCGTGCTCGACCGTTTCGACGACCGGCTGACGCTCCTGAACCAGACCTACACCGATCTCAGGCACCTCAAACTGCTTCGGCACGTCACCATCATCGCCGAGTCGCTGCCCGACGAGACACTCGCCGACGCGCTCGACAGCCGCGACGCCGCCGAGGACATCGTCGCCTGGGTCAACCGGACCTACAGCAACGAGGAGACCAACCGTGACTACCGGTCGGCACTCCGCGTCTTCGGCAAGCGCGTCACCGACGGCGACGACTGGCGTCAGATCGCGACCGAGTTCGACATCGGCGCACCGAAAAGCAAACGTGTCAAACGACAACTCATACAGACCCACAACGAGGAGTTGCCTGACAATGTTGCCTGACTAGGCACACAGACCGGCGCGGAGAGGGGAGGGAGAGCATACCCCGCCTACGAATCGATGCGTGCGCGCGCGGGCGCGGGCGCGGGCTCGCGCGAGTCCGTCGGTTTGGTGGTCGGTGGCCGCTCCGAGATCGCGACGGTACGCACGCGCAATGATTCTAGCGGAGTGGCTGCGTATCAGGGGCCCCCGAGGAGAGGTGTGTCGCGGCGTTGTGTCACGTTAGACAGCGAGGTGGAGCATGACGCCGAGCCTGGACAAACTGCACACGCGGTGGCAGTCAGATCACCGGCTCCGTGCCCGGCTTGCGCTACACTTTGCCGAGGTGATGCTGCTCTGGGGCGCGATGACGATCGTCTACTCCGAGATGTTCGTCGAGGACCTGCATTTCTGGGGGTACTTGTTCGCAGGCTTCGGGTTGCTGGCGCTCGCGGTGTATGCGGTGCCCGCACTCAAAGAAATCGAGCGGGAGGAAGAGTCAGCGGAGGGGGAGCCATGACCGGGGAAATCGCCGTCGGTATGGTTTCGCGAGCTCGCTCCTGGGCGATGAGCTGGCTCCTTGTCGCGATGATGCTATCTCACTACAGCGTCACTTTTCGGATGGGTGTCCAGAACCAAAATCAGACGACTGGTTCTCGGACTACGTCTGACCCAACTACTAAGGCGTGTCAACGCCAATGTTGACGTAACGATGGCGACCGCTGATGAGCAGATTCGAGTGAGCGACCGGGTAAAGCAGGAACTCAACCGCCTCCGGCGGGAGGGAGAGAGCTACAATGATGTCTTGGAGCGGGTCCTCGACGAGGACCGCGTCGGCGACTTCTACGACGGGTTCGGTCGCTGGTCCGACGAAGAGGCCGAACGCGTTCGTGAGGGGCGTCGGAAGTCGAAGGAGAAGCGGAAGCAGCGGATGCGAGAGCGGACTGAGGACGCTGCATGAAGATCCTCGACGCGACGTTTCTCATCGACTACTTGGACGGCGTCGAAGCGACGAAGGAGTTCTACGAGGCGAGTGGGGGCGAGAACGAACGTTGGGTGATGCCCGTCCCGGCCTACGCCGAGGCACTCGTCGGCGAGGGAAACCTCCCGAACGGCGACGTCGCCGGCGCTCGTGCTGACCTCTCGTGGGGAGAGAAGTACGAGGTGGACGAGAGGACGGCAGTGACAGCGGGGGAGATTGCGGACGAGGTCGGGCCGAGCGCGCCGTACCTGGATGGCCTCGACGCGCTGATCGCAGCGGTCGGGCGTGAACTAGACGCGCCGGTTGTTTCTGCCGATGGTGACCTCACGCACGAGAAGACCAAACAGATTATCGAAGTCGAAGAGTATCGACAAAACAGATAGACGTGCCTGTGTCG
>JAQCNG010000258.1 GCA_028275145.1 Halovenus sp.
GTTGGCGAGCAACACGACCCGTGTCCCCGGGAGCGCGTCGACGTCGTGGAGCTGTTTGATGCCGGCGACGACCTGGCGCTGGTCGACGCCGATGTCGACCTCCAGGCGGACCAGGTCGTCGGCCCCCTCGATTGGCTCGGCCGCCAGAACCTCGCCGACCCGCATGTCGAGGTCCTGGAACTGCTCGAAGCCGATGCGGTCGGTCTCGACCGGTTCCAGGTCCGTCGCGGGGTCGCCGGCGGCCTCGCCGGCATCTGCCGTGCCTGTCTCGCCCGCGTCGGCATCTGCCGTGCCTGTCTCGCCCGCGTCGGCATCTGCCGTGCCGTCGTCGTCGCTAGCGGCGGCGACGCGCTCGCGGAGGTCCTCGTTGAGTTGCTCGACCTGTTCGTCCTCGACCTGCTCGAACAGCTCCGCGGGTTCGCCGAACGTGTCGGCGGGCGGTTCGAGCGCGGCGTCGAGACCCACCTCGCTCACCTCACCCGCCTCGCCGAGTTGGTCCCAGAGGCGCTGGGCCGTCTCGGGCATGACCGGTTGCATCAGCACCGCACACGCCCGGGTCACCTGGACACAGTCGCGGATAACCTGCGCGGCCCGGTCCGGGTCGTCACTCACCAGATTCCAGGGCTCGTTGCGCTGGATGTACTCGTTGCCGACGTCGGCGAGGTCGACCGCCACCTGGGCGATTGTCCGGACGTCGTACTCACGGACAGCGGTCTCGAAGCTCTCAATCGCGGTCTCGATCTGCTCGCGAATCTCGTCGCTGACGGACGCCTCGGGCGTGCCGTCGTAGTTGCGGGCCGCGAACAGCAGCGCCCGGTAACAGAAGTTGCCGAGGTTGCCGACGAGTTCGCCGTTGACCCGCTCTGCGAAGCGGTCCCAGGAGAAGTCCACGTCGTTTGCCAGCCCCGACCCCGTGGTGATGTAGTACCGGAACAGGTCGGGGTGGAAGCCGGCGTCGAGGTACTCCTCGGCCCAGACCGCGCGGTTGCGCGAGGTCGAGAGCGCGTCGCCGTCGATGTTGACGAACCCGGTCGCAAGCACCGCCCGGGGTTCGGTGTAGCCGGCCCCGCGGAGCATCGCCGGCCAGAACACGCAGTGTTGCTGGATGATGTCCCGACCGATGATGTGGACAATCTCGCCCGAGTCGGCCTGCCAGGAGTCGTCGAACTCCGTCCCGTAGCGGACCTCGCCGCCGGGTTTCCAGACCGCCTCCCAGTCGAACTCGTCGGCACCGACCCGCTCGGAGTACTGCTTGGTCGAGGCGATGTACTCGATTGGTGCGTCGACCCAGACGTACAGCACGAGGTCCTCGCGGTCCGCGGTGTCGTCGCCACCGTCCTGTTGCTCCGGAGTGTCACTCGCATCGGCCGGGTAGTCCACCCCCCAGTCCATGTCGCGGGTGAGACACAGTTCCTGCAGTTCCCCCTCGATCCACTCGCGTGGCTGGTTGCGGGCGTTGTCGGTCCCCTCCATCCGGTCGATGAACTCCTGGAGGTACTCCTGAAAGTCGGTGAGACGGAGGAACTTGTGCTCGCGGGTGCGGTACTCGGCGGGGTTGCCCGTCCGGACGCTTCGGGGGTCCTCTATCTCGCCGGGTTCGAGGTGGCGCTGACAGCCATCGTCGCACTCGTCGCCGCGGGCCATCGCGCCGCAGTACGGGCAGGTTCCCTCGACGTACCGGTCGGGCAACGGCTCGTCGAGTTCGGCGTCCCAGGCGACCTCTATCTCCTGTTCCAGGATGTGGTCTCTGTCTATCCAGGTCCGGACGAACTCCTGGGTGAGGTCGACGTTCGTCTCCTCGTGGGTGTGGCCGTAGTTGTCGAACTCGATATTGAACTCCGGGAACCGGTCGCGATACTGTTCGTGCCACTCCAGGGCGAACTCCAGGGGGTCGACCCCCTGCTCGGCGGCGTTGACCGCCACCGGTGTTCCGTGCATGTCCGACCCGCAGACAAAGGCGGTCTGCTGGCCGAGACGCCTGAGCGCACGGGTGTAGAGGTCCCCGTCGACGTAGGTCCGCAGGTGACCCACGTGGAGATTGCCGTTTGCGTACGGCAGTCCACAGGTCACCACCGCGGGCCTGTCTGTGGGCAGTTGCTCGTGACTCATAGGAGCCTGTCCGGCCGGCGCGGTAAAAAGCCGGACGGTTTGTCCGGACAGGCAACGGGGTCCTGCCGGGCGAGACGACCCGTCGGGAGCCAGTCCTGCCGGGCGAGACGACCCGTCCGGTCCGACTGTGTTCCGGTCGTGGCCGGGTTACCCGCCGGTCGCCCCGGACGGACTGCCGCTCGGTTGCTCCTGGTACTCCAGTTCCGGGGGCTCCCAGTGCTCGTCGGGTTCGCTCCAGTCGAACGCCGGCACGAGGATGTCGAACGCCGGGGCCACCGTCACAGACTCGACCCGGACCCGGCCGACACTCCCGCTCTCGGGGTCGTACCGCCGGGGCCGGGTCACCTCGAGGCCGGGCGAGTCGCCGAATCCCAGCGCCGTCGGCGGCAGATAGCACACGTCGTCGTGGCCGACGAGATACAGCTGTTCGCGGCCGTAGTCGAGCACGACGATGCCGTTCTCCCCGTCGGCGCGCTCGACTGCCGCGTAGAGCTGCTCGCTCGACCACGGCCCGATGTCGACCAGGTCAGTCTCGTCGGTCACGTGCAGGTTGTGCTGCGACATCGGGTCCGTGACGTCTACCGCATCGTGTGCGGTCACACCCCCCCTACGACTGCGAGGGGCATAACGGCTGTGGCGAGCACGGCCTGCCGGTTCGCTGTCAGAAACCCACCACACCCGTTTTTGTCTGTTCCCGGAGAACCGACAGTATGCACCGTCGTGAGGCGCTTCGAATCTGTGGCGGTATCGGTGTCGCCGGTCTCGCGGGCTGTCTGGGCGGGCAGTCGGGGACAGAGTCGAACGAGCCCAGCGAACTGGGACTCCACGAGACGTTCGAGAACGGTCTCGAGGGGTGGGAAGCGGGGGCCTCCATCGGTCCGGAGGTCGACACCGAGGCGTTCGAGTGGGAGGTAGAGCTCTCGGATGCGGAGGCAACGAGGGGAGACCGGTCGGTGCGCATCTGGAACGAGGGCCGGTACGACGACGGGACGACGTGGGTTGACCACCCCGTCGAGGTCGAGTCCGGGCAGGCTTACAGCGTGACGGTGTCGGCGCAGTTCTGGAGTCCGGGCGAGTCGTTCAACCACGTCCGGAGTGCGGTGATGCGACTCGGTCCAGAGTCACCCGCAGACGAGCAGGACTTCCCGCAGGCGGGCGAGAACACGACCGACAGCGGCCAGCAGCCCGCCGGCGGACTGCGCGAGCGACTCTCGCGTACGGAGGGCTGGGAGGAGTACAGCTTCGAGTGGACGACACCGGAGCTCTCGACAGACACGCTACATCTCGCCGCCGGCACCACCGTCGTCTGGGAGGCCGAGGCGACACACTATCTCGACGAGCTGTCTGTCGAGTTCGAGCGCCGGTCAACTGCCTCGGGTTGAACTGTTTGTCGTCGCGGTTGTCCTCGTGCGTAAATCCACAGTGTGAGCACCGCTGGCTTGTGTAGGCTGGATTCACGAAGTCCACGAACAACGCAGTGGATTCAACCTTGTACTTCACGAGTTCCACGAACTTCGGATAGGCCCACTGCGAGCGTGTCATAGAAAACTTCGCACGGTCTGTATATCTAATTCTTGTCAAGAGCCGCGTGCAAAATACAACGCGC
>JAQCNG010000264.1 GCA_028275145.1 Halovenus sp.
CCGATGGCGGCGACAAACGTCGGCGTCACGAGGACGTGGCCGTCGTCGGTTTCGATGGCCAGTCTGACCGGCTCGACGGTTACTGTCGCTGGCGTGGTGTCCTCGCCGCGTTCGAGAACGTCCTTGCCGGTACATCTCATGCTCGGTCAGGGATTTGAACCCGGCGGGACGTTCCTGCCCGCTTTGCTGCGCGGGCATGCGACTCGCTTGCTCGAATCCCGCTCCCTGCGCGCTTCGCTCGCAGGGCTCGTTCGCTGTAGTGCTCGGTCAGGGATTTGAACCACCTGCACGTCGCTCCCTCCGGTTGCTCGTGCCGTCATTCAAACCCCTCGCTCGCATCTGCCGCTCACGAGTTGTTCGCGGCACTATGCTCGGTCAGGGATTTGAACCCCGGTCATCGGCTCGAAAGGCCGAAATGATTGGCCGGACTACACCAACCGAGCGAACGCATTCGTATCTGAGTCACAGCAGGTAAAAAAACCTGTCTGTTCCCGGTGCGACGATGGAACGCCACCTTGATTGACTCTGCGCGCGAGAAATGGGTATGGAGAACCCGGACATCCTGCTGACAAACGACGACGGTATCGACGCGACCGGTCTCCACGCGCTGTACGAGGCTCTCCGTTCGGTCGGGTCGGTGACTGTCGTCGCGCCCGCGGAGGACCACAGCGCGGCCGGGCGCACCCTCTCGTCGTCCGTGGACGTCCGCGAGCACGACCTGGGTTACGTCGTCGAGGGAACGCCCGTGGACTGCGCTCTGGCGGGCCTGCAGTCGCTGTGTCCCGAGACGGACCTCGTCGTTGCGGGGTGCAACCAGGGTGCGAACCTCGGCTCGGCGGTGCTCGGTCGCTCGGGGACGGTCAGCACTGCCGTGGAGGCGGCGTTTCTGGGCGTCCCCGCGATTGCTGTCTCGATGTACATCCCCGCGGCGGCGTTCGACAACGGCGACCCCGGACTCGACCAGGCCGCGTACGCCTCGGCCGTCGACGCCACGACACATCTCGTCGCAGGCGCCGGTGACATCGCCGTCTTCGAGCGTGCGGACTACCTGAACGTCAACGCACCGATTGCCTCGCGTTGCACCGGCGAGATGGTCGTCACCCGGCCCTCGGAGCTGTACCGCAAGACCGCTACCCGCGACGGGGAGACGGTCACGATACGCGACCCGATCTGGGGGGCGATGGAGTCGGGGTCGACGGCCGACCCTGCCGGGACCGACCGACACGCCGTCGTCGAGAACAGAATCAGCGTCTCGCCGCTCTCGGCCCCACACACGGCCGCCGACGACCCCGAACTCGTGGGACTCGCCGACGCGTACTGAGTCGCTCTCGGGCCCGCTGGCCACGGGTCGTCCCTGACATTGATTGACACGCAGGCCGAACAGTCGGTCGATGCCCCGGTACGAGACGTACGTCGAGGACGGGACCATCTACATCCAGACCGGGGACGGGCCGCTCGCGGTCGGACCGGTGGCCGACGCCATCGCGGTGGTCGGCGGGCCGGCCTGGACAATCACCTACGGTCAGGAGGTCACACAGCGCCACCCCGGACTCGACACCTCCGACGAGGGACTGACCGTCGACGTCGTCGACATCATCCACGCGATGACCCACTCCGAGCGGTTCGTCGAGACACTCGCCGCACAGCCGGCCGACCCCGCGGACGAGGCGGAGATCTCACCGCGACTCGGTCTCTTTGTCGGGAAACTCCTGGAAAATCTCGAGAGTGGCGTCTCCTGACCCCGCAGTTTGCCGTCACCTCGGCCCGCGCGCTCAGAGCGGGTGGTCGAGTACGATGGAGTCCTCACGGTCGGGACCGATACCGACGGCCGCCAGCGCAACGCCGGTCTCCTCGCTCACGTACTCCAGGTAGGTCTGGGCGTTCCCGGGCAGGGCGTCGTACCCCTCGCCGGCGATGGCCGCCCAGTCGGCGTCGGCCCAGCCGTCGAAACTGCGATAGACGGGCTCGCAGGCCGCCCACTCCCGGACGGTGGCGGGCAGCGTCTCGACGCGCTCGCCGTCCAGCCGGTATGCTTCGGCGACCCGCACCTCGTCGAAGCCGGCGAGTGTATCGATGTGGTTGACCGCGAGGCCGGTGAAGCCGCTCCGGCGGGCCGCGTGCCGGACCATCGGCAGGTCGAGCCAGCCGACACGCCGTGGCCGGCCGGTGACGGTGCCGTACTCGCCGCCGGCCTCCCTGATTTTGGTCGCGAGGGCCTCGCGCTCGCCCTCACCCTCGGTGTACTCGGGGGTGTCACCGGCAACGCCGCCGAGTTCGGTCGGCATCGGGCCGCTCCCGACCCGGGAGAGGTACCCCTTCACGACGCCGACAACAGCCTCACCGGCCACGCTCGGGGGGAGTCCGGTTCCGGTCGCGGCACCGCCCGCTGTCGGGTTCGACGACGTCACGTACGGGTAGTTCCCGTGGTCGATATCCAGCACAGTCCCCTGTGCGCCCTCCAGCAGGACGTCGTCGCCGGCCTCGATACGGTCGGTGAGAAACTCCCCGGCGTCGACGAGCATCCCCTCGCCGACGAGGCGCTCGCCGTACTCGTGGTACTCCTCGTACAGCGTCTCCAGGTCGAACCGCTCCCCGACGTCGACACCGAACACCGTCTCGGCGATGGCACGCTTCTGTGGGACGACGTACTCGAGTCGCTCGCGGAGGCGGTCGGAGTCTGTCAGGTCCGCGACCCGGACACCACGGCGGGCGGCCTTGTCCTCGTAGGTTGGGCCGATACCCCGGCCGGTCGTACCGACCTCCCGGTCCTCGTCGCTCTTTGCGTCCTCCTCGATGCCGTCGAGCGCACGGTGGTACGGAAAGATGACGTGCGCACGACGCGCGACGCGCACGTCAGGGTCGAGCCCCCGCTCGCGGAGTGTGTCGAGTTCGTCGAACAGCGTTCCCGGGTTCACGACACAGCCGTTGCCGAGCACGCCGACCTTGCCCCGGACCGCGCCGCTGGGCACGAGGGAGAGTTTGTACTCCTCCCCGGCGTGGACGACGGTGTGGCCGGCGTTGTCCCCGCCCTGGTACCGGGCGACGACGTCGGCCGGCTCGCCGAACAGGTCGACGATGCCGCCCTTTCCCTCGTCTCCCAGCTGTGCACCGACGATTGTGACGGTCATCGGATTTCACTTCCGCCCACCGCGGTAAACAGATTTCGGTCCACCCAGACCGCCGCTGCCGGCGCTCAGACCACGTCTCCCCGAACGCTTGTCCCCTGCTGGCGCTCGCGGAACCGCTCGACGGCGGCCGCGGCCTCGCGCGCCCGGGACTCGTCGAGCCCCAGCATCCCCAGCGCCTCTGGCAGCGTCGGGAAGACGTACTCCCCGGCCCGGAGTTTCCCGAACGCCTCGGGCGAGCGCTGTCCCTCCTGCCACAGGCACACCCCCCGGGGGTCGAGCAACGCCTCGTAGCTCTCCCGGGCTATCGCCCCCTCCAGACGCTGTGTGACGTTGTCCTCGAAACTCGCGTTGCAGACCTCCAGATGGGCCGGTTCGTCGCCGTCGAGCAGGTGTGCGGCCAGACACCGCTCGGGCGCGGCGTACCCGCTCGACCCGGCCCGGAGGTACTTGTGGTGCTGCTCGGCCCACTCGGCCCGGACCGTCCGGCCGACGCCGCGGACGCCGTGGCTGTCGGCAAAGGCCGCCTCGCGGTCGGGACTGTCCGTGAGCAGGATGTCCTTCGTGAGGTACACGTCCAGACGCTCGACCGGGTCCAGTCCGAGCGCGAGGTCGCCAACCACCCAGACCTCCCGGACCGGCACCGGCATCTGCTCGGTCTCGACGGTGTCGACCAGTTGCTCGACCCGGTCGACCGCCTCCTCCCGTGACCACTCCATCGTGTTTACTACCTGCTCCGGAGACAAAAACAGCACGGGACCCTCGCCGGCGCGGTCGAACCAGTCGATTTCCGGGGTACCAACCACGGGCGTGCAATCCCAGACACCGGGGCGACTGTGACCGCCTCGTTCGGGCAACCGACAGGTTCAAACTGGTGCAAACGTAGGTAAACGTACGATTCCAACAGACCGATGTTAGACCCAGACCCATCACGAGCCCGATACGAAACCAGCCAGGAACTGATGGATCTGCTCAGGTACACCGCCGAGACGCTGAGTCTGGAGTTCACCGAGTGGGACGAGCAGTACGTCGCGGGGCCGA
>JAQCNG010000268.1 GCA_028275145.1 Halovenus sp.
CCATCGCGGCCGCGCTGGGGGCCTACGACAGCCACGCCGACCAGTTCGAGCGCATCGCGGCGAAGGTGCCACCCCGCCAGGACCTCGGGGCCGTCGTCGAGCGGGTGGTCGCCGACGAGGAGTCCGTCGAGGCGGTGCTCACCGACCTCGCGGAGGATGAAACCACCGACACGGAGGAGAGCGAACACGTCGAACACGAGCCCTCCCCCGAGCAACGCCGCATCAACCAACTCGAGGGCCAGGTCGAGCAGTTGCAGGCACACGTCGAGCGCCTCGAGGCGCAACTCGACGAGCGGGAGACAGAGGTCGAGGAGTACGAGAAACAGCTCTCGGAGGCACGCCGCGAGGAGCGCCGCGAGGCACGCGAGCGCCGCGAGGTGAACCGGCTGGAGCGGGAAAACGAGCGCCTCGAGCGGGAACTCGACGAGGAACGCGAGCAGGTCTCCGCGCTGGAGGCGAAACTGGAGCGGCTGAAGGAGCTGTGGAAACTCGACCACTCGGATTTCGCGGACGTCTCCGACAAGCGCGCGGGGCTGGTGCCGGTGAAGATGGTCGAGCAGTTCACCACCGGAGCAATCGAGCGCGCCCACGAGCGGTTCGGCCTCGCCGAGGACGACGTCATCCTGCTCCGGGACGCGAGCGGCGCGGGCCGGTCGACGGCCAACCGGCTGGCCGAGTTCGAACCCCGCGTGGTGTTGCGCAACGGTCAGCTCTCCGAGATGGCAGACCGGGTGCTGTTCGACCGGGATATCCCCGTCGCGCCGGCGGAACTCGTCACCGTCCAGGAGGTCGACGAACTGGCCGTCGCGCGCGAGTCAGATATCGACGCGGCAATCGAGGACTGGGAGGAACGCGCAGTCGAGCGAGAGCGCCAGCAGAGCACCGAGATGGTCGACCGCCTCATCAGCGAACACCGCGCCGACCGCGCCGAGTGAGCTCGTCGCCGTCTCTCGCGTGACCGCTGCTCTCAGCGCTCCTCCGACTCCTCGCGGTCGGTGAGTATGCTGGCACCCGGGAGATACGAGAGAATCCTCGTCACGTAGCCGAACTTGAACAGGCCCAACTGGAACAACACCCCAAACACGAACAGCCCCAGAAACAACGGCTCTCCGGCCGGGTCGAACAGAATTGGGTCGGGTTCGAGCAGTTCCGCATCGTCGATATCCGACTCGGTGACGGCCCGGGAGGCGAGGGTCGCCCCCAGAAACGACGTGATAAACACCATCACGGTCCGCTTGAAGATGGTGCCGAGGAACGCGGCGACTGCGCCGACCCCGAGGCCGACGATGGCGACCACCAGCAGGCCCGGTTCGTTGAGAAACGACTGTGCAGCGACGGTGCCGACGTAGGAACCGACGACGAACGCGAGCGCCCCGATCGCCAGCGACAACAGCAGATAGCTGATGGCGACACCGATGACCGCACCGACCAGCGCCGCTCCGGCGAGTGGCACCTGCCCGGCGAAGCCGAGCTGCGGGGCGACCAGAAACCCGCCGGCACCGCCGACGACTGCGCCCAGCAGCGCGACACCGTACACAGACAACACGGCCCCTGCAAGCAGGATAGCGAGGCCGGCAGCCACGAGTCCGACGACGATGGCATCTACCATAACTGATAGCTCTTACCCCGCGGGCAAAAACTTTCTGTCCGACACCCGGCCGCGACTCGTCTGCGGTCCGTCGAGAGGCTCACACCCCGTCGAGAGGCGTTCGCTGCTCGCCGGAGCGGTCGATGGCGGGTCTACAGACGTCGGGCGGCGTCCCGCTCGACGAGAATATCCGCGTTCGTCGAGGGCAGTGTCACCACGTCCGCCGCGGCGAGGTCGTAGTCGCGGTCGTCGGACCCGACGAAGGTGGCGACGTTCTCGGTGACGAGCACCCGGTCGCGCTCGATTTCGCCACCGATCTCCGCCCTGGACTGCTCCCTGTCGGACTCCCCGTCTGTCACCGGGGACTGCTCCCTGTCGGACTCCCCGTCTGTCATCGGGGACTGCTCCCTGTCGGACTCCCCGTCTGTCGTCGGAGACCGGCCGTCGTCGGCATCCGCGCCCGGCCGGGAGTCCCGCACGGAGGGGGTCCCGCCGGTCGGGCCGTTCGAACCCGACGCCACGCCGTCTGTCTGGTTGCCGCCGTCGGTTTCGGCCGCCGGAGCCCGGTCAGTGACGGTCGAGTCTGGACCCTCCTGCTGTCGCGCGCGGCCCCGGCCACCCGGGGGGTCTGCGGACGCGTCGGCGGTTCCGCCGGACGCTGTCTCGCCGGCCTCGCCCGGGGTGTCCGGATGCAGGTCCTCCGGGGACGGGTGCGCTGACCGGGACTCCTGACTGCTCTCCTCGCCCGGTTCACGGTCCGTCTCGGCCCCGTCGTCGCCGGGCGCCACACCGTCGGGTCCCATCAGGTCTGCCGCGGTGACCTCCGAGGTGTCCGTGGGCGGTCCGGAACTCGTGGTGTCCCCGTTGCTCCCGCCCTCAGTCGGGTCGGACTGGGTCCCCTCGACGGTGGACAGCACCTCCCGACGGTGGCCCTCGATGTCGGAGACGAGTTGCTCGAACAGGTCCCGTTCCTCGGTGGTCAGCCCCTTTACCTCCGGCGAGAGTTCCGCGGCCTCCAGCGACGCGGCCTTTACCACCTTGCCGATACGGCGCTCGTGGATGTCCTCGACGAGTTGCTGGGCGGCGTCTATCTCGTCGGTCAACTGCATCACCTC
>JAQCNG010000276.1 GCA_028275145.1 Halovenus sp.
CAGCGCATCCTGGACGGGTTGTTCCCGCTGGCGAAGGGTGGTACAGCGGCCATCCCGGGCCCCTTTGGCTCCGGAAAAACGGTCGCTCAGCAGAGCCTGGCGAAGTTCGCCGACGCCGACATCGTGGTCTACATCGGCTGTGGCGAGCGTGGCAACGAGATGACCGAGGTCATCGACGACTTCCCGGAACTGCCGGACCCACAGACCGGCAACGCTCTGATGGCCCGGACCTGCCTCATCGCCAACACCTCGAACATGCCGGTGGCGGCGCGGGAGTCCTGTGTCTACACCGGTATCACCATCGCGGAGTTCTACCGCGATATGGGGTACGACGTGGCGCTGATGGCCGACTCCACCTCGCGGTGGGCCGAGGCCATGCGCGAGATCTCCTCGCGACTGGAGGAGATGCCCGGCGAGGAGGGGTACCCGGCGTATCTGGCCGCCCGTCTCAGTGAGTTCTACGAGCGGGCCGGCTACTTCGACAACGTCAACGGAACCGAGGGGTCCGTGTCGGTCATCGGGGCGGTGTCGCCGCCGGGCGGTGACTTCTCCGAGCCCGTGACCCAGAACACGCTGCGCATCGTCAAGACGTTCTGGGCGCTGGACTCGGACCTCGCGGAGCGGCGACACTTTCCCGCGATAAACTGGAACGAGTCGTACTCGCTGTACCGTGAACAGCTCGACCCCTGGTTCGTCGAGAACGTGGCAGAGGACTGGCCCGAGCAGCGCCAGTGGGCAATCGACGTGCTCGACGAGGAGGCTGAACTCCAGGAGATCGTCCAGCTCGTCGGAAAGGACGCCCTGCCGGAGGACCAGCAACTCACCCTCGAGGTCGCCCGCTTCCTGAAGGAGGCGTGGCTCCAGCAGAACGCGCTCGACGACGTCGACAAGGACTGCCCGCCGGAGAAGACCTACCGGATTCTCGGCGCGATAAAGACGTTCCACGACCAGGCGTTCGACGCACTCGACGCGGGCGTCCCGGTCGACGAGATAACCGAGATCGGCGCGCTCCCGCGGCTCAATCGCATGGGGACAACCCCCGACGACGAGGTGGACGCGTTCATCGAGGAACTCGAAGCCGAGATGACCGAGCAGCTCGGTTCGCTCTACTAACAATGAAAGAGTACAAAACAATCACGGAGATCAGCGGACCGCTGGTCTTTGCCGAGGTCGACGAACCGATTGGCTACGACGAGATCGTCGAGATCAAGACCCCGGACGGGGAGACACGGCGTGGCCAGGTGCTCGACAGTTCGAGTGACCACGTCGCCATCCAGACCTTCGAGGGGACGGGTGGCATCGACCGCGAGTCCTCGGTCCGGTTTCTCGGCGAGACGCTGAAGATGCCCGTCACCGAGGACCTCCTCGGGCGGGTGCTCGACGGGTCGGGCAACCCGATCGACGACGGGCCCGACATCGTCCCAGAGGAGCGCCGCGACATCGTCGGCGCGGCCATCAACCCCTACTCCCGGGAGTATCCCGAGGAGTTCATCCAGACGGGTATCAGCGCCATCGACGGCATGAACACGCTCGTGCGCGGGCAGAAACTCCCCATCTTCTCGGGGTCGGGACTCCCGCACAGCGACCTGGCGCTCCAGATTGCCCGCCAGGCGACGGTCCCCGAGGAGGAAGAGAACGACGACGGTGACGAGGGCTCGGAGTTTGCGGTCATCTTCGGCGCGATGGGTATCACCGCCGAGGAGGCAAACGAGTTCATGGACGACTTCGAGCGCACGGGCGCACTCGAGCGGAGTGTGGTGTTCATGAACCTCGCGGACGACCCCGCTGTCGAGCGGACGGTCACCCCGCGACTCGCGCTCACGACCGCCGAGTACCTCGCCTTCGACAAGGGGTACCACGTGCTGGTCATCCTGACGGACATGACCAACTACTGTGAGGCACTGCGCGAGATTGGCGCGGCCCGCGAGGAGGTGCCGGGTCGCCGTGGCTATCCCGGCTACATGTACACCGACCTCGCGTCGCTGTACGAGCGGGCCGGTCGTATAAAGGGCATGGAGGGCTCTGTGACACAGATTCCGATTCTGACGATGCCCAGCGACGACATCACCCACCCAATCCCCGACCTGACCGGCTACATCACCGAGGGGCAGATTATGGTCGACCGCGACCTGAACAGTCAGGGTATCCAGCCGCCGGTGGACGTCCTGCCGAGCCTCTCGCGGCTGATGGACGACGGTATCGGCGAGGGCCTCACCCGCGGCGACCACGGCGACGTCTCCGACCAGCTGTACGCGGCCTACGCGGAGGGCGAGGACCTGCGTGACCTGGTCAACATCGTCGGCCGCGAGGCCCTGTCCGAGCGGGACAACCGCTTTCTGGACTTCGCGGACCGCTTCGAGGAGGAGTTCGTCCAGCAGGGGTACGAGACGAACCGCGACATCGAGGAGACGCTCTCGGCTGGCTGGCAGCTGCTCTCGATGCTCCCGCGGGAGGAGCTCAACCGCGTCGACGAGGAGTTCATCGAGCGGTACTACGACGACGAGGCGAGCGAGACGGTCGAGGCAACTGCCGACGACTGACGCCGCCGGGGTCGAACTCCCGCGGCCGACGTTTTTGATGTGGACGATTCGAGGTTGTCTGGTCGACACAGACAGGTCTCCGGTTGACGATGTCGACGCTCGCGGGTACGTCACAGTAGTTGAGAGGCCTCAGAGCGGGTCGACGAGTCCCTCGAGTGCCGCCTGCGGGTCCGCTGCCTTTGCGACGCCGCTGGCCAGGAGCACGCCGTCGGCCCCGAGTTCACCCGCGGCGACGACATCATCGCCGGTCGAGATGCCGGCACCGCAGTACACGTCGACAGAGGGGTCTACCGCGCGGGCGGCCTCGACCGCGTCCCGCACGATATCGGGGTCGGCCTGGCTGACCGGCGTGCCCGTGCCGATGAGTTCCGGCGGCTCCACGGCCACCGCGTCGGGGCCGAGCGCGGCGACTGCGGCTATCTGTTCGGGGTTGTTCGCACAGACGACGCTGTCCAGGTCGGTGCGCCCGGCCGCCGCGAGCGCGTCGTCGATGTCCGCGAGACGCAGACGGCGCTCGGAGTGGTTCAGGAGTGTTCCGGTTGCCCCGGCGGCGGCGGCGGCCTCCGCGAGCGAGGTTCCGGTGTGACTGCCGTGGTCTACCGGGTCGACGTGCTGTGCCCACGTCTCGACACCGGTGTCGGCGACCGCGCGCAGGTGGGCGGTCTGTGGCGCGATTGCGACGCTCGCGTTCGGGTTGTCGACACGACTCGCGGCCTCGGCGACCGCGACCGAGTCACACGGGTATGCCTTGAGGTTGACGAGAACGAACATATCGGCTCATCGCTCGGGGCCCACATATCAGTTGTGCCCCGCAGCGGGTCAGGTCCGAAACCTTCAATTATCCCTGCCGAGTACGAAGAGATGAAGTGAGGGTTCGTGGTCTAGGTTGGTTATGACACCTCCTTGACATGGAGGAGGCCGGCGGTTCAAATCCGCCCGAACCCACTTCTGACGCCGACTGTGACGAGCGAAGCGAGGAACCAGCGGCGTCTGCACGGGCGACGGGGATTTGAGCCCAGAGGACGAGCACCGCGACGTCCTCGCGGTTCAAATCCGCCCGAACCCACTTCTGCCGCGAACAGTTCGTGAGACTCACACAGACTCTCGGCGGGTGCCCCGTCTCTGTCCGAGAAGGGGGGTCACGCCAGTGGGAGGTACACGTGGACACAATCACCGTCGCTGGTGGTCTCGATTCGTCCGCCGGAGTACCAGACGTGCCAGTACACGTACCACACGCCGAGTCCCTGTGCGTGTTTCGTCTGGTCGATGTCGATGATGTCGATGTCACCGGTCAGAACCTCCCGCTCGGCGGGTGGAACCGCACCGTCGGCTGTCTGTATCGTCACAGCAGCGGTGTCCCCGTCTGTACCGGCACCGTCCAGGGACACGTGTGCGCTCGTGGCGCTCCCGAGCAGAATCGCGAGCAGTTCGGCAAGCGCCTCGTCCAGTGACGCGAGACTCATCACGTCGGGCGAGTTCGGGATATCAGCCGTGATGTCGGCGGCCGGGTACCGGTCGCGGGCGAGCGCGATCGCCCGGTCGAGTTTGTCCACGAGGTCGACAGTCACCGGCGACGGGTCGCGTCCGATCAGTTTGTGGATGTTCCGCGCCATCTCGGCGGTTTCCTCCATCTTGATGGCGGCCCTGGTTATCGGCGTACCGTACGACCGCATCTGTTCGTCGTCGGCCTCGGACACCAGTGTCCCGTACCCCTGGATTGTGGTCAGTTTGTTGCGGATGTTGTGTCGGAGAAACCGGTTGGTCACCTCGAGTTGTCGCTCCCGTTGCGAGAGACGGGAGATATCTCGCCCTTCGGGAATCAGCAGTTCGACGCGACCCTCCTCACCAACGACCGGCCGCACCGAGAAGTCGATCACCGCCTCCCGGTTGCTCCCCTGCACGGTGACCTGCTCTCTGAAGAACTCCCCGTCACTGGCCGTTTCGACGGCCTGTCTGGCACTCTGTCGGGCAGCCTCGTTTGTCTGGAACCAGTACGCATCCCAGATTTTCGTCCCGACGAGTTCGTCACGGTCCTGACCGGCGAACTCGACTGCCGTCTTGTTCACCTCGAGGAGCGTCCCGTCGGGCGACATGAGCCCGGTGAACTGGTAGGTGTTGTCGAAAACCGCCTCGAAGCGACGCTGTCGTTTCTTGCGGTCGGAGATATTTCGCCCGATTCCGGTGAACCCGCGCAGGTCGCCGTCGGGGGTCTCCAGCGGTCCGCCGGTGAACTCGAAGGGAACGCGCTCGCCCGCCTTTGTCTCGAACGCCGATTCGAGCGTCACCGAGTTGCGGTTCTCGATTATCTCCTGGAAACTCTCCGTGATAGGGGCGACCTCCTCGGCGGGAACAAAGTCGGTGATGTACATCTCCTCGATCTCGCCGCTGGTGTAGCCCGTCTCGGCCTCGAGTTGGTCGTTCCACCTGAGGAGATACCCCTGCGTGTCGAACGTGTACAGCACGTCCGGCAGTGCGTTGAAGATGCTGTTGACGGTCTGCTGTTGTTCCCTGAGACGGCGCTGCTGGGCACGCTGTTCTGTGACCTCGCGGGACGCACCGGCGATTCGCGCGACCGAACCGGCCGGGCCGGGGATGGGTTCTGCCTGGAGCAACACGCGTCGCTCGAACTCCGCGGTCGGGTCGGCGCGCAGTTCGAGTTCGACCGACTCACCATCCGTGAGGCGGTCGACTGCACGCTCTGCCTGGGGTTTGTCGTCCGGATGGACAGCATCGAGAAACGCCGTTGGGTCGGCACGGAACGCCGCCTCCGGTTGCCCCCAGACCGAGGAGTGCGCCGAGTTGACGAACAGCACCGTCTCCCAGTCCGGGGAGACCAACCACAGGGCGTCGTCGGTGGCCGCTGTCAGTTCCCGAATCCGGGACCCGGAGTGCTGGCGGGGTTCGCTCACCGCATCGATGAGCCGAGATACCACCTGCTCGCCCTGGTCGCTGTCCGGGTTGTTCTCGATGTAGTCTGTCACCCCGGCGGAGATTGCCTCGCTCGCTACCCGTTCGCTTCCACGGTGTGGGTGGAGAACAACCGGAATCTCCGGGTCGAACTCCCGTATCCGGCGAACAAGCGCGACACCGTCCCCCCCGGGCAACTGGTGCGTGGACAGGACACAGTCGAACACCGCCGCCGTCAGTCGGTCGAGAGCCTCGTCGACGCTGTGGGCCGTCTCGACCACGATATCGGCCGCCCACGTCAGTTCCGCCGGAGTCAGAGCCACCGGGTCGTCAGCATCGTAGATATACAACACCCGGACAGAATCTGCCATAACATTATACTGGGTTGCTTAAACTAACATCCTTCGAATCGCGGACCCCGTGGGATTTTAACAGTCACAGAACCCGACTGGACCGGTCATCCGGAAACTGTCGGCAGTCTGTGACGCCAGGTCAGTTGTCCTCTATCGACCGCCCGGAGGTGGTGACGGGACCGTGCCGGTTCCGGAGTCCGTGACCGGTCGGCGCTCGGTTCGTGGACTCCGGGGCAGACACGGTGAGAAAAACGTTCACCCCGGGGCGCCCGCTCGGAGAGATATGAACCGAGAGCAGTACGGTCCCGAGGGCGGGCCGGACCTCGCCTGTATCCTGGGATGGGGCAACCGTCTCCACCACGAGAACGTGCAGTGGTTACTCGACCAGTTTGCCGACGAGGGGTACCGCGTCCACGCCTTCGAGATACCCGTCGTCGTTACCGACTTCGAGCGTGAGTACGTCGCACCGGTCGACCGGTACGTCGATGACTTCGGGGCGTACCGGCTGGTCGGGCACAGCGCGGGTGGACTCGTGGCGGCGTATCTCGACGGGGCGCAGACGACGACGTTCCTGAGCCCGTTCTGGGGGTTCCCGAGGGGGCAGGTCGGCATCGACGATGCGTTGCTGGACCTGGTCTCGCGGGTCCCACTCGCGAAGCCGGTGTTGCCGAGTGGGACCGCGAGTCGGAGCGCAATGGGCGAGCTCGCAACGGAGCGTGAACTCCGCGAGGGTCCCTCCCGGGCCGCGCCGACGTTTATTCAGGAGTCGCTCCAGGCCCACCGGAATCGACCGCCAATCGACGACGACGCGGTCGTGTTCTGCTCGCTCGCTGACCCGGCCGTCTCGACCCGGGCAGTCGGTCAGGCGGTGCCAGCAGAGCGGAGCGTCGTCGACGAGACACGGAGGGTGGAGCGGCCGCTACGGGGTAAAAACAAAGAGGAAGATCCGGTTCGCGGGCGGTGCAGGTGGGTGGTGGATCAGCTGTGGGCTGTGGCCGGTCTCACATTGCGCCGCCCATGCCGCCCATGCCACCCATGCCGCCGCCCATGCCGCCCATGCCGCCGCCGGGGCCGCCAGGCGCTGCGTCGTCGTCGTCGTCGTCGCCGCTGCCGCCCTTGAGGTCGCCAGCCGCGATGACGTCATCGATGCGAAGCAGCATGACCGCGGCCTCGGTGGCGCTCTCGATTGCCTGGGTCTTCACGCCGAGGGGTTCGACAGCATCACCCTCGAGAGTGCCGACCTCACCTCTCTCGGCGTCGAGGCCGACGGTGTTGTTGCCGGCGTCGTGCTGGCTCCGGAGTTCGACCAGCGAGTCGATGGGGTCGAGCCCGGCGTTCTCGGCGAGCGTGCGCGGGACGACGTCGATGGCGTCGGCGAACGCCTCGACTGCGAGCTGCTCGCGGCCGCCGACACTGTCGGCGAAGTCACGCAGGCTCAGCGAGAGTGCCGTCTCGGGGGCACCGCCGCCGGTCAGCACCTTGCCGTCCTGCAGCGTCGAGGCGACGACGCCGAGTGCGTCCTCGATGGCGCGCTCGACCTCGTCGACGACGTGCTCGGTGCCACCGCGGAGCACGAGCGTGACAGACCTCGCGTCGTCGACGTCCTCGATGAACAGCTTGTCGTCGTCGTCGAGCTGGCGCTCGGCGACGGTGCCGGCGAAGCCGAGGTCGTCCGCGGTGATATCCTCGATATTAGAGATGACACGCGCGCCTGTCGCACGCGAGAGCGCCTGAATGTCGGACTGCTTTGCACGACGCACGGCGAGGATGCCCTCCTCGGCGAGGTAGTGCTGGGCCATGTCGTCGATGCCCTTCTGACAGAGCACGACGTCTGCGCCCGCGGCGACGATAGAGTCGACCATCTCGCGCAGTTGCTCCTCCTCCTGGTCGAGGAACTCCTGGAGCTGGTTCGGGTCGGTGACGTTGACCTCGGTGTCCAGCTCTGTCTCGGGGACCTCGATTGCCGTGTCGAGCAGCGCGATGTCGGCCTCCTCCTTTATCGGGGGCATGTTGTCGTGGACGCGGTCCTTGCCCACGACGACGCCCTCGATGAGTTCGGACTCGTCGATGCTGCCGCCGACAACCGTCTCGACCTGCACATTGTCCGTGTCGATCTCGTCGTCGTCGGCGACCGAGCGGATTGCCTCGACGACCAGTCCGCCGAGCTGGTTCTTTGCGCTTTCGGCGCCCTTGCCAGTCATGGCCGTCTGGGCGACACCCTCCAGCGTCTCGGTGTCGTCGGTGTCGACCTCGACGGCGATCTCCTCGAGTGCGCTCTTTGCCTCCTCGGCGGCCTGGCGGTAGCCCTGTGCGAGGATGGTGGCGTGGATGTCCTGGTCGAGCAGGTCCTCTGCCTTCGAGAGGAGTTCACCGGCGATGACGACTGCCGTCGTGGTGCCGTCGCCGACCTCGTCCTCCTGTGTCTGGGCGACCTCGACCACCATGTTGGCGGCCGGGTGCTCGATGTCCATCTCGTCGAGAATCGTGACGCCGTCGTTCGTCACGACAACACTGCCGGACGAACCGACGAGCATCTTGTCCATTCCCTTTGGACCGAGTGTGGTCCGTACCGACTCTGCCACGGCCTTTCCGGCCGTGACGTTCATCGACTGTGCGTCTTTTCCGGAGGTGCGCTGACTCTCCTCCGACAGTACAATAAGCGGCTGGTTACCCATCTGCTGAGCCATAATCATCCTATGATTGAATGGGATTCTATATAAACCTATCGGTACCCCGCGAAGAGAGTGGCTCTACTGCCGTCTGAGGCTTGTTAAACTCTCTCACGCGAGCAGGGTTTAAATGCTAATCTGGGGTCGAGCGCGCGGGGTGATACCCCTGTGTCGGGGGACTACCCCGGGGATACTCGTACATCAGCAGCACTGTTCGGTGTGAACTGGCCACAGGACCCTGCGGCGAACCCCCGAGCGGGTGCAACAAACACAACAGTCGTATCGACGAGTGCGCGCGGCATCTATTCGATATCGACGCCCCACGTGTCGTGTTGGCTCTGGATGTCTGTGGCCTGCTCACCGCCGTAGCCGTCGAAATCGCTGAACGTCTCGCTGCGCTGCTGGACGACCCGGACACGGAGCGTGCCGTCGTCATTGATGTGCCAGCGGAGCGTATCGCCGTCGTCGATGTCTAGCTCCCGACGGATGCGAGCGGGAATATCCGCCTGGTTCCACGAAACCTTGCTTTCGGAGTCGACACGCTCACTACTCATGTTCAGGAGTATTGGGCCACTGTTGATAAATAATAGTGCTTGCCCACACTACTAGGAAACTGCCGGGGATTGTTTGAGCTATGCGCGGAAGGTGGGAAGAGTGGGCCGAATCTCGACCAGCATTTGCGTATAGAATCGTAAAACACAACGAGAGAGGTCATTTCAGACCTATCTTTGCATTTGGGGTCGTCATATTCATTTACTACCGTCACATAGCATAGTTACGTGCATGAGAGACTTGGAAATCGAAGACACCGCACCCGGAAAACTCATTCCCTACGGGAAAGAGTCGTACTATCGGCCCGAACCACTCCCACCCGCAAGGCACCTCGAATTAGATGACGAGTTTTACGACTCGGTTGCCGAGGCGACCTTCTGGCTCGGCAAACTCAGCGGTATCAGCCTCGAAATCGACTTTCCTCCTGTCCTCTACACGTCCCTTCTCCGGAAAGAAGCGATGGAATCGGCCGAAATCGAAGGTGCCGATATCGACTACAACGCGCTCTACAGCCTCGAAACCCGAAGCCTCGACGCGGATTCAGAGGACTTCGCTATCGAACCAGCGACGAGCGAAGCGGAGCGAAAAGATACCCAGGAGGTTCTCAACTACGAGCAGGCCATCGAAGAGGGGATTGAAACGCTCGACAGCGGCGGTGAGATTTCTGTCGAACTCCTTCACGACCTTCACAGGACGCTGCTCACGGGCGTTCCCGAGGACCGTACCGATACTGACACAGTCCTGACTTGGCTGTTTAGCGAATCTACAAACGAAAACGGGGGGTTACTGACGTACCCACTCGCTGAAACGACACCAACCCCACCTTACACCGCCAGTTCAGAGAAAATCGGTAGGCACTCTCCGATCAAACTGCTCTAAACGGCGAAAATACGGAATTCTGAGGACATCTGCCGCTCACCACAAATTCTGACTACAGGAAACGATCGCGCATCACCCGCCAGGATCGAACAGGCAGAACGCAACCAACTCGATGATCTCACCAGCATTAATTGGCGGGTGCTCACCGAGGTGTACCGACACCGCATCACGCAAGATGAAGTTCGCCATCCGCCAGACGTTGTACATCACAACTCCGATGAGGAAGTACAAGAACCGCTTTCCGTACTCCATCGTGCTGGTCTTCGGGAGGAAATGCTGCTTGATCGTGGCGTACTGCGACTCAATCTCCATTCGCTGATCGTACTGCGCGATCAACGCTCGTGCCCGGCCGATATCTACATGGCCGTTCATCGTCCAGATGACGTAGTCATCATCTGACCGGCCCGACGGGTCGTACACATAGGTCATATCGTGTGTCCGGCCGTCATAGGTCGCACTCCCATGGCACACTCGCCCGTCGTAGACATCGCTCGTTTTGATCTCCTCGATATTCTCCTCGTCTACCGAACTCCCCTTCGTCTTCCCAACCACGTACTGAATGTCAGGCCGATCAATGACGTCGCGGACCTGGAGGCTGTCGAACCCACGGTCGAGAAACGCCTTGTGGATATCGACGTGCTGTGAAGCCTGTTCTAACAACCGCTCGACGATGTCACCACGCGAGGTGGTCTCGATCTCACCGGAGTCCTCCCATCGACGCGCATCACGTACAGGCTCAATCCCGAGCACAATCGGTGTGTCTTCAGCGATGATTGAGATTGTGGCAAACTGGAACCCCCGTTCGTTACTGTCCTTCAGCCCGGAAATCGGGTCCGGGAACTGGTCTTTGAGATACTTCTCTTTCTCCGCTCCGTTACTCGTGTACGTGACCGGCTCTTCACCGGGGTCAACATCATCTTCGGATTTGAACGGTGACACGAACACCTCGACTGGAGTAATGTCGATTGCTGCAAACACCGGCTCTCGAATGCCTTCACGGTCACTGCCTGCGATCTCATCGAGGATTGCTTCGATGCCTGCGTGAAACGGCGGCAGTAGTTCATCCCGGACGCGCTTCCACATCGGCTCGCTATCACCACTCCCGAACTGTTCTAACGACAGTTGTGGGTCAGGGGACGCGATTTTTCCCATCGTCCGGTTGTGTGATGATCCGTGTGGAACGACGTCGCGTTCACTTACTCGGGCGAACCGCCGGCGTTTCGATGTTGCCCCGGCGTTGGCCATGTTTAGGTATCCTTGCCGCTCAAAGTACGCTTCAAGCGCGAACTTGCTGTTACTGGCGCGGTCAGCTGAGAATTCACCGAACCCGAGGTCTGTCGCACGTTGCACGGCATTCATGATCTGGTCCTCACTGACGTCCTCATGCTGTACGTCGTCAGGGTCCAGTGCTGGCTCGTTCGTCGCTACAACATCGTGGTCAGCGCACACGTCATGAATACAGTCTGCCGCGGCTTTCAACACCGCCCGATCATCGTGATCGAAGCGGCTCCGTTCGTTGTGACTGATGATTTGCTGGCTGATAGGTCGGTCGAGCCCAAGTCGGAGATATACGTATGCTGCGCCTCGGAGGCGACGCGCGAGTTCGGACTGGCTGAACCCGCGGGCGTACATGTAGAGGAATGTTTTGACCATCGGTTCCAGGTCGAATTTCGCCCGGCCGGGCTCGTCGTATCCGGTGAACCAGTCGTCTTCGATTTCGATATTCGTGATGACGCGCGTAATGTGGTCGTGGATGTGGCAAAGATCGTCTGCTTGCTCTGCAATGTCCTCGATTATCTCCTCACGTGTTGCGGTCCGTTGAGCTGCGGTGTCGGTCACTCCGCTGGAGTTGCTACCCACCTGCACCACCCCTGACTGTCGGCACTGCAAGCGAGGGGCATCGGCATCGGAGATGAGTACGTTGTGCCACGATGTCGGCCGTGGCAGTTGTTACTCCAAACCGGAGTGTAAGCATCCGGGTGGTGTTTCCGAATGGACTGATAAACCGGCGTGCAAAGTAGTTCTGTGCTGGTGAAATCGGTTTCAGCGGAAATTTGGGCAGGCTCGAAATTGGAGTTAACTTGGGTGTCTAAATGGGTTGGAAGTGGAGTACAACGCATCGATGGCAACTTCGCTCGATGAGTTCCTTGAATCGAAAGGCGGCGTCGGCTTACTCGCAGTTCTCCAGAATCGTGGGAAGACCTATTCGGAAATCGAACCAGATCTGATCATCACGTCATCGACAATCAGTACACGGTTTGACGACGCGATCGAGCTCGGGTTGATAGAGATTATACCAGCAAGGCGTCATGGTCGGACTCTGGACGAGTACCATCTCACAGATTTCGGTGAGGCTGTCGTCCAAGAACTTGCAGTACGGGGCGTCATCAGTAACTACCGGGATATGCGGACGCATTACCAATCGATGGAGAAGAAATTAGACGAATTCATTACCTGGTTCCATGATAATCCTGGACAGTTCGCCGGGTTTTCCGAAGCACACGAAGAGACGTTGATACGCCGGGATACAAGCGATGCTGAATCCGAAGTGAGCAGTGATGAGGCTGAGGATTCCACTGAGGAAACAGACAACGAGTCACGAACGCATACAGTGGGTTCTCCTGACGACGTTGGTGGTGGTCCAGCGGGCGAGGATTCGGAAATAGGTTCGGAAGCGAGCACCGAGAACCCCGATAACGATGCGCAGTCGAAACTGTCGGATCCAGAAATAGAGAAGAAAATGCAGGAAGCCGCCGAAAACACCGACGCTGACGACCAGAACGGATGAGTAGTTACCGGGGCGGAGCCAAGTTCTTCATACGGAAGTCTGACTTCGGGACGTAGTCACCAGCGAGGACGGCGAGTTCCCGGGTTCGGTGAATGTCAGCGAGGTTGTGTCTGATCAGTGCTTCCCACTCACCGTTTTCGAACGCATCGACAGCCTCCTCGCTGTCCTTGAAGGGGTCACACGTCTCCCCGCCGATTAATCGGTCGTACACGCCGACGAGATCGCGTGTATCGTTCGTGTCGAATCGGTCTATGACGTCGAGCATGTCGGCGTACGCCATGTCCGGAAACGGCCACGGGATACCACGTTCGACGCAGGTGCTGCGGAGAAACGGCAAGTCGAACCCACCATTCCACGTCTCCCCGTGGTACGCAGTCAGGTAGTGCGCGTCAGTGTCGATGTGCGCGGCACACACGTCGGCTAACTCCAGCAACAACTCACGCTCACTCTCACACGTCCTGAGGTCAACGCGCCCGTCAGCGTGCGTAGAGAGCCGTGCCTCCAAGTCCGCTTCATCGGCTGCCCTGCCAGCCGTGTTCAGCAGCACAATATCACCCAATTCGAATGCGAGTCCGGCGACAGTGATAATCGCACCAGTCCCGAGGCCGTTCGTTTCGATATCGAACGCTATGGGGGCAAGATCTCCCATACAACGTTGCACTACAATTAGGGCGAAGAGGGTGACCGGGGTGTTTCCGAAACCCGGTGAAACCGGGCTTCCCCGTGTTGATGTAGGGTTATGCGACGGGTCGATACACCCGTGCTTTCGTATTCCCTTCAGCGACCACGAGATTGTACTGTTCAAGTTTCGAGACGTAGTTCCGCACCGTCCGCCGGGTCTTCGGATCATTCACCTCCCGGCAGTATTTCTTGTACAACTCACCGCCCCCGATTTCATCGTTTGAGGCGATGATGTCGTAGACGACTTGCTGGTGTTCGGTGAGCTTGTCCGTGGTTTGCTGCTGTATTTCGTTCTTCGCTTCCGGAACCGCTTTCCGAATCACATCAGCCGTGATTTCATTACCCCCCTCTCGAACCGCGCGTTGCGTGGCATTCCGGAGGATACCGATGGCGACGCGAGCGTCTCCAGCAGCTCGGTTAGCGATCATCTCCAATTCGGATTGGCCAATTGAGTTCGGTTCAAGCCCCCACCGGGCACGGTCGGTGAGGATAGTAACTAACTCGGAGAAATTGTACTGGCTGAATCGGATGCGGGCACAACTCTGGAGTCGGCTATTCAGACGCTCGTCGAGGAAGCTGAAGACATCTTCTTGCCGGTTAGCGATGAGAATCATGGTGAGATTCCGTGTCCGGTGCAAGTCGTACAGGACGTCTTTGTCCTAGAGTTGGTCAACCTCATCCAAGATCACGACGTAGCGCGGGCCGTCGTAGGCACGGAGGCGGTCGAGCAGTTCGTCGCGCGGGGTTGATTGCCGGTGGATGTCGATGGTTTGGTTGATGCCATCGAGGATCCGGTACAGAGTCTTGAAGCGACTGTAGTCCTCCCAACAGTTGACGTACTGGTGGTTGAGCTCGACAACGTTCTCCCGGAGTTGGGTGACGGTGTAGCGGGCGATGCAGGTCTTGCCTACGCCTGACGGCCCACAGAGAAACGACGGTGTCGGGCGGCCATTACCCGTGGAGAGTGGGCGGAGCGTGTCGGAGAGGTGGCTGACTTCGGCGTCCCGGTGTTTGACCTCTCCCGGGATGAATTCTTGTTGGAGCACCCGCGCGTTCGTGATCATGACTTGTCGACACTCTGCTGATGTATTAAATGGAAGCGTGTGATTTTCGAATCTTCCGGATATCGGGGTGTGTCTAGCCAATATAATCCGTGATTCGGCAGGAGATGTCCTAATTCACTCTTCTCAACGAAGTTGGAACATGACTTGAGAAGGACAGTGTCTGACGAAGGCCACGTAGGCTTCTACATGCACCGCT
>JAQCNG010000282.1 GCA_028275145.1 Halovenus sp.
TCACGTCGGCGACCATCGCGCCGGCGTACCGGAGTTTCAGCCGGTCGGCCTCGATGTCCTCGACGTACTCGACAAAGGCCGACGGCCAGTCGGGGATGCGGCCGCCGAAGCCGTAGGTCACGGGCTCCTCGGCGATTGTCAGGTCGTCCCCGAGCAGGTCGCGCTCACCGTCCTCGACGAGGTACTCGCGGACGGTGCCGTCGCGGGCGGTCACCATCGTCGTGATGGGTCCGTAGAGCACGTATGCCGCGCCGACGAGGGCAGACCCCGGCGCGGGCAGGGCCTCGTCGTAGACACCGACGATTGTTCCCATCGCGTTGTTCGAGGTGAGATTCGAGGAGCCGTCCAGCGGGTCACAGGAGATGTGGTACGTACCCGTGGCGTCCGCGACTGCCGGACCGTCACCGCTGTCGGCGCTGGTCTGGACCGTCTCGCGTTCCTCGCTGGCGTAGGAGGCGACGCTGTCGAGCGCGAGCAGGCGCTCGGCGAGCAGGTCGTCGGCGTAGACGTCGGCGGCGAGTTGGCGCTCGCCACTGGGGTTGTGGCCACCCTCGTAGGAGCGGCGGTCGCCGAGCACGCTCTGGACCTCGCTGCCGACCGCGGCGACGGTCTCGAAGACTGTGTCGACGGTCATCGTTCCATTGCCGCGAGCGCTGTGTCGACGGAGGACTCCTCGAAGATGACCTGTTCGAGGGCATCGAGGATGCGCTCGGGATGGTCGCGCTGGAAGACGTTGCGCCCGACCGCGAGCCCATCGCCACCGACGTCGATGACCTCCTTTACCTGTGTGAGAAACTCCCGGTCACTGCGCTTCGAACCGCCGGACATGACCACCTTCGTCCGGCCGGTCACGTCGACAGCGTGGGCCATCGCCTCCTCGCTGCCGGGGTACTTTATCTTTGTCACGTCGGCCCCGAGTTCCAGCGCCTGCCGGGCCGCGTACGCGATGACACCCGGTTTCTTGTCGTTTTTCACCCCCTGTCCGCGCGGGTACGACCACATCACGACCGGCATGTCGTGCTCGCGGGCCCGCTCCTGGGCCTGTCGGAACTCCTCGGCTATCTCCACCTCGTGGTTCGACCCCGCGTACATGGTGAAGCCGATGGCGTCGGCCCCCACGTCGGCGGCGTAGTCGACCGACCAGTTCACTGCGGTGTCGTGTTCGCCCATCCAGAGGTTCGTCGAGCCGTTGAGCTTCGCCAGCAGGCTCACGTCGTCCTCGTAGGACGGGTAGTACGCCTCGGCGAGCCCCTTCTGGACGGCGAGACTTGTCACCGCCGGGTGGGTCGCGACGTCGAAGACGTGCTCCGGGTTCGCGCTCTCGGGGACGTCCTCGAAGTCGACCGGACCGTGCTCCAGTCCGTGGTCGTACGCGACGATGAGCATCTTGCCGTCTCGGGCGAGTGGCGTGTCGTTGATTGGACGCATATACATCTCATTGCGTCCAGCACCCGTAAAGTTCTTACCTGTATCTGGTTCGCGACCAGGGCGGAACTGTTCCGGATACCAACACAAAACCGTTAACCACGGGCCGTCCAAGCGGGCGTATGAACAAAGAGACGGCTGGCGAGTTGGCGACGGACGTGCTCGACGCGCTGAGCGAGGCAGTCGTCGCCGACCGCACCTTTCTGGAGACGGCACTCGCCGGGATGCTCGCGCGCGGACACGTCCTCCTGGAGGATGTCCCCGGCACCGGCAAGACGCTGACAGCCCGCTCGTTCGCGCGTGTGCTCGACCTCGAGTTCTCGCGGGTCCAGTTCACTCCCGACCTGTTGCCCGCCGACATCACCGGCTCGAACGTCTACAACGAGGCCCGCGGCGAGTTCGAGTTCGCACCTGGACCGGTGTTTGCGAACGTGGTGCTGGCCGACGAGATAAACCGTGCGCCGCCAAAGACACAGGCCGCACTGCTCGAGGCGATGGGCGAACGGCAGGTCACCGTCGACGGCGGAACCCACGACCTGCCGGAGCCGTTTATCGTCATTGCAACACAGAATCCGGTCGAACAGGAGGGCACCTTCGGTCTGCCGGAGGCCCAGCGCGACCGGTTCATCGTGAAAACCTCCATCGGCTACCCCGACGAGGAGGGCGAGCGCCTGCTACTGGACCGGCGGGCCGACCGGACTGCCCGGATGCCCACCGTCGACGCGGTTCTCGCGGGCGAGCGGGTCCCCGAGTGGCAGCA
>JAQCNG010000285.1 GCA_028275145.1 Halovenus sp.
TCGAGGCGGTCAAAGAGGAGGCAAAGAGACAGATGGCCGAGAACGGCTTCGACGGCGTCGAGGGGCTCTCGACGGTGCCCGACGCGATCGGTGAACTGTTCGTGACGACGGGTGACCTCTCGGCGAAACAGCACGCGAGCGTCCAGACAGCGTGTCAGCAGGGTGTGGACTCGGCGATCAGCAAGTGCCTGGAGGAGGGAACGCTGATACAGACGGATTCCGGTGTGCGACCAATCGAATCGTTCACCGACGACCAACCGGAACAGGGCACGTTCGCTGAGGTCACCGAAGATGTGTCAGTCGATGGCGTTCCGGTCGAATCTCAGTACTACGCAGGAGAAAAGAACGCAACGCGTGTTCGGGTCGACAACGGTACCGAACTGGTCGGCGCTACCGAATCACACAAGGTCTTGACCCCTGACGGATGGACCGTTCTCGGCGAACTCGACGAGGGGGACTACGTGATCGGACAGCGTGTCGAGTCTCACGGTAACGGGGGCACGGAACTCACGTTCACACGTCCATCGAACATCGCCGCCGACGGTGGTACAGCGACTGCCGCCGGTGGTGCCGACCCAACTGTCTACGAGAAAGACGTGGCGCTACCCGAGACGATGTCGGCCCGTCTGTCGAAGTTCCTCGGCATGTACGCGGCAGATGGGAGTGCAGTCGATTCGAGATATTCGATCGAAATCAGCACGTCATCAGAGCGGGTTCGTGACGAGGCCTCAGCGCTGTTTGCGGAACTGTTCGGACGCGAACCGACTATCGAGAAAGATACCCGTGGCGGCGACCAGCGTGACCCAGTGTACGGGATAGTGCTGAACTCCAAACCGGTCTGGGAGTTTGTCACTGAACTGTGTGGGTCCGGAGCGTACAACAAGACCGTCCCAGTCGAGGTACTGAGAGGCAGCCCCGAGGAGAAACTGGCCTTTATAAATGGGGTAACGCTCGACGGCTATGTGTCGTCGCAATCCCTAGTCGTGTACGGCGGCATGTCAGTGCAACTTGCCGACGGCGTTGCAGAACTGCTCCGGAGTTTCGGTGTACCGAAAGTGTACGTTGGCCGGAAGTGGGTCGAGGAGTCCGGGTCCCACTCCTATCAGGTACACGTGACAAACGAGGCTCAGGAGCTGGTCACCCCAGTCGAACCACACAAGCGCGTCGACCGGTTCGACCAGCGATACCGCGTCTACGTTCCCCGAGACGAGGTCGATAAGACAGAGTTTGCCTCCCGTTCGACCGAGTACTATGCAGCCCGTAGCTTCGAGTATCGGGATCGCAACTACATGTTCAACACAACTGCGGAGAAACTCGGCATATCGGACGCACCGCCGCTGTACGAGGTGACGGAGCTTGAGGATGCCGGAACACGCGAGATGTACGATATCGAACTCGCTGGACCCCACGAGTACGTTGTCGGCGGTATCGTCTCACACAACACGGTCAACGCGCCGAACGACTCGACAGTCGCGGACGCAAAGGAGGTGTTCGAGTACATCTACGACCACGGCGGGAAGGGCGTAACCTACTACCGGGACGGCACCCGGTCGAAGCAGGTGCTGACCACGCGGGCCCAGAACACCGAGTTCGCCGAGATGGACGAGGCCGAGGCGATCGACTTCATCCTCGAGAAGATCGACGAACTGTTCGGCGGCATCGAGGGGTTCCTCGAGAACGAGGAGATACGTGGGCGGCTGTCGGCCGATATCGAGGAGCTCCTGGCCGAGGAGACCCGGCGGTACGCCCAGAAAAAGCCCCGGCCGGACCAGCTCCACGGTGTGACCCAGCGCATCGACACCGGCTACGGCAAACTGTACGTGACCATCAACGAGGACCCCGAGAGCGGTGAACCGTTCGAGTTGTTCGCCAACACCGGCCACTCGGGCGGGTTCACGAACTCCTTCACCGACGCGCTGGCGAAGACGATCTCGGTGGCACTGCGCTCGGGTGTCGACCCGTACGAGATTGTCGACAAGCTCCAGGGCATCCGCTCGCCGAAGGTTGCCTGGGACAAGGGCGAGCAGATAAACTCCATCCCGGACGCGTTCGGAACCGCACTGCGGCGGTATCTCGACGACGACATCGACATGAGCTACCCCGACCAGGCGACCCTGGAGGAGACCGCAAGCGACGGCGAGTCGCGCGAGGAGTCGATTCCCACCGGCCCCGAACCCGAGACAGACGGGGCCGGGACCGCCACCAGAGACGCCGCGGGCATCGAGTCCGACCACCAGTCCATGGTCGACGCCGGCGAGAACCCCGAGTGTCCCGAGTGTGGCTCGCTCTCGCTGTACTACTCCGAGGGCTGCAAGACCTGCGAGTCGTGTGGTTGGTCGGAGTGCTGAGGCGGGACGGATGAGCGAGGACACCGGCGGTCGGCCGTGTCCGCGCTGCGAGCAGCCGATGTACCGCCGTCACTGCAAGTACGTCTGTCCCCGGCACGGCGTGGTGTACGACTGCTCTGACACGTTCTACTGATCGCGCCCGCTGCGGATGAACTCCGCGAGTCGGATGTCAGTGCCGTCGTACCGGGCGAACACGCTGTCGTTCTCGCGCGTGAAGGTGACATTCTCGACGGTGATACTCTCGTTTTCCTCGGGCACCGGTCCGCTGAACACCGTCGACCCGTTGCGCTCAAGTTGGAGGTCGTACCCCTCGGTGGTGGCGGCGATGCTGACGTTTGCCCCGTCGATGCGGGAGTCGGATACCGCCGGGCTATCGGTGTGGAGTACGTGCCACTGGTCGTCGTGGTACGCCTCGACGCGGAACGTGCTGTTTCCGGCGAGAAACGACCACTCCGTCCGGTCGACGTAGACAGTCTCCCGCCAGATGACGTCGCCGACGGTGACCGTCGCCCCCCCGTCGAACGCGAGTTCGCCGGCCGAGACGTCGACTCCCCAGGCGTTTCGCCGGTCGCTCGCGACGACGACGCCGCTCTGTGTTGCCGACAGGGGACTGCCCAGTCCTGGCACCTCCACGGCGCCGACGTACCGGTCCTGAGCGCCGTCGACGTACGTCACCGTGTAATCACGCACCTCGACACCCTCCTGGACCTCCTCGCCCGGCGAGACGACGACGAGGCTAAACGCGAGGCCGCTGACAGCGAGCGCCGCGACGGTGAGACCGAGCAGGCCGACGGCGACAGTCGCCGGTGGTGGGCCGACACCGAGTCGCCAGTCTCGCGGGCGTGTCGCCAGCGCCACGAGCGTCGCAAACACGAGCACGCCCGCCGCACCGGCGGCCTGGAAGAGCACGAACTCGTCGGCACCGAGGAACCAGTAGACTGCATACAGCGAGCGGACGACGGCGAACACGAGCGCCGCAAAGAACACGTAACGGAGGTCCGGTCGGTGGTCACGCAGGCCCAGCAGCGCGACGGCGAGCAGTATCCCCACGAGCACGCCGAACAGGTGTCCCTGGAGGGCCGTGTCGGCCCAGGAGGGGGAGACGAACCGCGGGCGCGCCTCGGCGGTCACCACGGGGTCGGTGAACGCGCGGTACAGCAGGCGGACGACCCGAACCCCGAGGATAGCGAGCACCGCCGCGAGCGGACGGGCCACGAGCGCAAAGCCGGCAAGCGCGAAGACGACACCCGAGAATCCGATTATCGCGCCGGGAACAAAGAGCGCTCCGGCGATGCCGACGGCCACGACACCCAGCACGAACGCCCCGACGCGGGCGGCGGGATGCTGGATGCGGGCCGAACCGTCCGGGTAGTGCCGCCAGGTAAACTCCACGATGGGCGCGAACGCGAGCGTGCCGAAGGCGTTTCCGGTGAGATGGGACTGGTTGGCGTGGGCAAACGACGAGAACAGCGTGCCCTGTGGGTACCACAGCGACCAGGAACGAAACCCCTGGACGACGGGGCCGCCGTTGCTGGCGCCGCCCTGTACCAGATAGTAGACCACCGCGAGGCCGGCGAGCACCGTCGCAGTGCCCCACGGGACACCGAGGACGAACCGCTCGCGCAGTGGGTCGAACCAGTCGCTGTCGCTGAACCGGACGAGCACCGCAGTCGCCAGCGCGAGCGCCGCGACGAGTCCGACGAGACTCGCAGATGCGAGCAACGGGCCGTCGACAGCGACTGTCATCGGATTGTATCAGGGGTCGCGAGTCGTTAAGCCTTGTTCGGCCGTGCACCACACAGTCCAGGCCAGGGCCCGACGCACCTCGTGCGAGCGCTACGTCGGCGAGCGCGCGCCACAGGCTGCACACACCAGCAGTTCGGCACCCTGTTCGCGCTCGAACGAGGTGTCGGGCAGGCCACACTCGCTGCAGAGCACGTACTCCTCGGTGTAGGCCTCGAGGGCGTCGCTGATCCGACGCGCGCCGAAATCGCCGGTGAAGCGTGCGCGATTACTCTCGTCGATGTGGGCACTGGTCCCGAGTTCGTCCTGCAGGAACTTCATGACGTGGTCGGGGCTCCGGGAGAGTTCCTGGCAGACATCTCTGAAGTTCTCGAAGACTGTCACGTTTCCCTCCTGTCGTACATCGGGGTCGGGAACGTCGAGTCGGTCCGAATCCGGTTGGATTTCGGGCGCCTGCTCGATTCCCCGGTCGAGCATCTCGTCGTAGTCCATGTCGAAAAAGTGGCGTTGCAGCCTAATGTGTCTCGCGGTTCGGTAGCAGTCGGCCCCACAACCGCAGAACGGTCACGAGACCGGTAAGCCATCATCAGTACGGCAGCCACAAGAACCGCCGGACCGACGGACTACGAGTAGCCGCGCCAGCGGTTGTCACACTCTTTGCACTTGAAAAATCGCGTCGGTGGTTCGTCGGCGGAGCCGGTCTGTTTGATTGTGTACCAGGCCTCGCCGTGACCACACTCGTCGCAGGTGACGTCGTCGGCCGTCGGTTTCCCCTCGAAGTTGGCGTCGGGGGAGGACTCGATGAGTTCCTCGCCGGTCTGTTCCTGTGTGGAGACAAATGATTCGGTGTCGGCATCCTGCTCGGCGCTCGAGCCACAGCTCGTACAGAC
>JAQCNG010000293.1 GCA_028275145.1 Halovenus sp.
GCCCGCATCCAGGAGCTAGAGACGGAGCGCCAGTCGGTTCGCGAGGAGATGCGGGGTGTCGAGGAGCGTCTCGAGGACGCACGCGACAGGGAGACCGACGCCGCCGAGCAGGTCCGCGACATCGAGGCCGATATCGAGGCCCGCGAGGAGGACATCGCCGAGACCAGCGCGAAGCTCGACCAGCTCGAGACGGACCTCGAGGAGATAGCCGGGGAGCGGGAGGCGGTCGCGGACGAGATGGACGAACTGGAGACCGCAATCGCCGACAAGAACGAGACGATAGCGGAGATCGAGGCCGAGATCGCCGACCTGGAGGCCGAGGTCGAGGACTCGGCGCTGCCGGAGCTGACGGCGACCGCCGAGGGGTTGCGCGAGGATATCGACGACCTCGAGGACCGCCGTGACGAGCTCGACGGGCAGATACGCGACCTCGAACTCGAGCGCGAGTACGAACAGGAGGCGATCGAGGAGCTCCGCGAGGAGATCGCCGACGCGAAGGCCACAGTCGCCGACGCCGAGGACCGCATCGAGCAGCGGGAGGCCGATATCGACGACCGGGAGGACGACCTCGCGACGAAGGAGGCGGCAGTCGCGGAACTCGAGTCGGAGCTAGTCGAACTCAAAGACGAGCGCGAGTCACTCAGAGCGGAGGTCCGTGGGGCCCAGGAACAGCGCAACGAGGCCCGCGAGCAGGTCAAGCAGGTCGAGAGCGAACTCGGCGAGTTGCGCGACGAGCGCGACCGACTGGCGTGGGAGATCACCGAACTGGAGTCGGCGGTCGGCGAGTACGACCCCGAGGAGATCCCCGACCACGAGACCGTCGAGCAGGAGTTGAGCCGTCTGGAGGGCGAGATGGAGGCGCTGGAGCCGGTCAACATGCTCGCAATCGAGGAGTACGACCGCGTGCAGGCGGCGCTAGAGGAGATGCGCGACCAGCGCGAGACGCTCGTCGAGGAGGCAGACGGCATCCGCGAGCGCATCGAGAGCTACGAGGCCCGCAAGCGGGCGACGTTCATGGACGCCTACGAGGCAATCGACGAGCAGTTCCGGTCGGTGTTCGAGCGGCTCTCGAACGGGACCGGTCGCCTGCATCTCGAGAACGAGTCGGAGCCCTTCGAGGGGGGTCTGACGATGAAAGCCCAGCCCGGGGACAAGCCAATCCAGCGACTCGACGCGATGAGTGGCGGCGAGAAGTCGCTGACCGCGCTCGCGTTTATCTTCGCCATCCAGCAGCACAACCCCGCGCCGTTCTACGCGCTCGACGAGGTGGACGCCTTTCTGGACGCGGCAAACGCCGACCTCGTGGGCGAACTCGTCGACGAACTCTCCGACGATGCACAGTTCGTCGTCGTCTCGCATCGCTCGGCGATGCTGGACCGGGCCGAGCGTGCCATCGGCGTGATGATGCAGGAGAACAACGTCTCCGCCGTGACCGGTATCGACCTCTCCGGCGACAGCGAGGTGCCCGCCGATGACTGACGACGACATCCCGCTCGACATCACCGGGCACGAGGAGCGCGCCCCACCATCTGAATCAGCCGACACCGACCTCCTCGCTGATTCCGACGCCGACGACGCGGCCGGAACTGCTGAGACGGAGCAAGAGGCAGACGACGAGGACGAAGAGGTCGAGCCAGTCGAGGTGCTGGTCCAGCTCGCAAAGAACGACGAAATCGACCCGTGGGACATCGACATCGTCGCGGTGACCGACAAGTTCCTCGACTGGCTGGACGAGTCGGATCTCAGGGGTTCGGGTCGTGCGCTGTTCTACGCGAGTGTTCTCCTGCGGATGAAAGGTGACGCGATGCTGACTGACGCGGACGAGGAGCCGGAACCCGAGCCCTGGGAGCAGGCGCTGGCGGGTGGCGGGTCGGTCGAGAGCGAGGCGGTCCAGGGTGACCCGTTCGTGGCGCTGGAACAGGAGATGGACCGGCGACTGGAGCGCAGGCGCGCCCGGGGGATGCCACAGACACTGGACGAACTCGTTCGCGATTTACGGGAGGCCGAGCGCGAAACCTGGTGGAAGAAGTCCCGCGAGTACGACACCAGCGGGAGTCCCGACACCGGTCGGCGCGAGCCGCAGGCGCTGGACTACCACACGACCGACGAGTTCCGGATGGACGACGAACCGACCGCCGCGGACGTGACCGAGCGCACCCACGGCGAGGACCTCGAGGCCATCGTCGACGACGTCGCCGCCGCCGTCCGCGAGCAGTACGACCAGGGCCGCGCGGAGGTGCTGTTCCGGGAGGTCGAATCCGTCGCCGGGTCCCGTGTCGAGACGTTTCTGGGCCTGCTCTTTCTGGCCCACCGCGGCGAGGTCCGACTCCGCCAGGACGAACTCTTTGGCGACCTCTGGGTGCAGGACCCCGCCACGGTCACAACCTCCGACGAGGCTGTCGCGG
>JAQCNG010000296.1 GCA_028275145.1 Halovenus sp.
GCGGCGCAACTGGGTGGCCACGAGCAACACCGCGCACGTGCCAGCCAATATTAAGCTTTGGCCGCACTGCAGGCCGCGTAACCCTGCTTGCTGTACTTTTGTGCTGGCTGTAGAAGCGCCAGCAAGCCATGACCCAACGCAGGCACGTATCGTCGGTCCGTCCCGTCCTCGTAGCAGTCGCCGCACTGGCCCTGATAGCGACATCCGCGGTGGCTGTCGCCGGGCAGGCGCCGACACAGACGACTGTCGACAGCGCGGCGGCAGGCCCGCTTGCCGATACCGACGACCGAGTCGAGGGGGCACTCACAGTGACGAACGTCACCGTCTCGCGGGAGCAACCGACGGCCGGCGACACCTTCGAGGTGCGAGTCACAGTGCGAAACCACGAGGGGGCCGGTATTCAGGTCGACCTCGACGAGATTTCGCTGAGCGGCCCAGACAAGGAACGCGTCGTGAACGACGTCGGAACCCTCCCGGCAGGCGCGTCGACGACAGTCACCTTCCCGGTGACCATCGACCAGCCCGGGCAGTACAGTCTCAGCGCCGAGGCCCGTGGTATCGCGCCGGGCGAGGGGTTCGCCACCGCAAACCGCCCGATTCCCGTACAGGTCGTGACAGACCGGGGCCCGCAGGTCAACATCATCGCCCCGGAACTCGAGACCGGCCTGGAGTCGACCGCGGATGTCACCGTCGTCAGCGGCAACTACCAGTCCGTCGAGTCGCTCGACCTGCGGGTCGACGGGGAGCACATTCGGGTACAGAACCCACGGCGAGTCCGCACAGCCCTCTCGGAGGAGGCAAACGCCAGCTACAACTTCGACCTCGTCCCGACGGCCAGCGGCCCGACCGACCTGACGGCGACGCTGGCCTACACGACGCCCGGCGGCGAGCGCCGCACCGCCACCAGCACGCGAACGATGGTGGTCGAGGAGCCAGACCGGCAGGTCTCGCTCACCGCCTCCGGCGGGACTGTCGGCCCGTCAGCCCGGACAACTCTCCAGGTGACCGTCGCAAACGAGGGTGACCGGTCGGTCTCCGGACTGCAGTTCCAGGCCGACGGGCGTGACATGCGGCTGGTCGACCCACAGCGCGTTGCCGCTGCGCTCCCCGCCGGGAACGAGACGACGTACACCATCGAGGCCCGTGACGTCGACCCCGGGTCACACCGGGTGACCGTCACGGGGGCGTACGAGACGGCCGACGGTACACACCGCGAGTTCGAGCGGAGCATGACCGCCACGGTCACCGAGCAACAGAACCCCGGCCGGGTGAATCTGACCGGACTCCGCATCTCGCCGGGCGCGAACGGCCTGGCGGTTCGTGGCACTGCGAGTAACGGCGGCGAAACGAACGTCACCGGCGTCACGGTGCAGGTCGGCCAGAGCGCGAGCGTGGCTCCCGCACAGTCACAGTCGTCGTTCTTCGTGGGTGAGATCGAGGCCGGTGACTTCAGCTCCTTCGACGTGACTGCTGTCCCGCGGACGAACGGCTCGGTCACGGTCCCACTGGAGGTCAGCTACGCCGTCGACGGTGTGGAAAGACAGCGGACCATCACCGTCGACTACCGGCCACCAGCCCGCCCCCAGCCGGCGAGCACGCAGCAAGGCGGCAACACACCACTCGTCCTGGTCGGTGGTGGGATCCTGCTCGTCGGCGGTGTGGTGACGGTCGCGTGGCGGCGAATCCGGGGGTAACAATGTCGGTCATCAGTATCACCGACGCGGTAAAGGAATACAGCAGCGGCGACCGGACGCTACGGGCGCTGAAAGGCGTCTCACTGTCTATCGACCCCGGCGAGTTCGTCGCCATCGTCGGCCCCAGCGGCAGTGGCAAGTCGACGCTGTTGAATCTGCTGGGCTTGCTCGACGACCCGACCACGGGACAGGTGACAGTCGACGGGGCCCGTAGCTCCGGGCTCTCGACCCGCGAGCGGACCGCCCTCCGCCGGGATACGGTGGGGTTCGTCTTTCAGGACTTCTACCTGCTCCCGACGCTGACCGCCCGCGAGAACGTCGCCGTCCCGGGGATGCTGAGCGAGCG
>JAQCNG010000305.1 GCA_028275145.1 Halovenus sp.
TTCTCCATCATCAGGTCCTGTATCTCCTTGTTCACCCTCGCGATGACGCTGGTCTTCTCGGGGTCGATGTCGCTGGTCTCGAACGTGTTGGTGGCCGCGCGGATTCCGATCGCCACGTCGGCGGCCTCTACCCCCGCCAGTGCCACCTCCGAGCGACTGATCTCCGCCACGTCGATTGCCTTTCGGTACGCCCGGTCGACGCGGGGACCCGACGACCGGACCGAGATGTTCGCGCCGCGCTCGCCACACAGCTCTGCGACGGCGATCAGCAACTCCTCCGCGACCGGGTGACCACGGACGAGCACCTCGTCGTCTGCCTGTACGTCGACCGAGTGGTCGACGATGACCTCCGCGTGTTCACGAACTCGTGGATCCATGTACTCACTGCCGCCCGGTCCGTTGTTAATCCCTTCGCCTCCTCTCACACACAGATACCGTGGCACCCTGGATACAGTTCGGGACTGACAGTTCTCCGGAGCTTTCTGCGGTCGTGACTGCCCCGCGCCGTGGGCACGACCCCGGTGACTCCGACGGCGCACCGGGCCTGTCCTACGACCGCCGAACGTAGCCGACAGTGGCTGTCTCTGTACCTTACTATGTTGGCACGCGCCGTATTTCTAATCGGACCGATAGTGTCTATACAGCGTTGCACCCGACAGTGCTCCGCAGGCGCTCGCAGACATACTCATGAGCTCAAACAAACTCCCGGTCGTACTTCTCGTCGTGGTGGTCGGTGCCCTCTTTGCGGTAGGGGCAGTGGCGGCCACAGATAGTGGACAGGTCGACCGGACGGACGAACCCAGCACAGCACAGAGCGGCAACCTGACCTTCGACGACCAGGCAACGGCCTCGAGTACGTTCACCTCCGGGAGTCCGTCGACGCCCGGTGTCATCGTCGGCGAGGTAGACACCGACGTGGACAGCGCGGTGGTTGTCACCTACCCCGAATCTAGCCTCCAGGCTGGCGACCAGGTGACAGTCGACCTCGACAACGTTGGGGCTCAGGCGTGGGCAGTAAACGGGGCCTCCGGTGACGCCGACAGCGTCGAGGACGTCGTGGCCGACGGCGGCAACAATCCGACGCTACGACTCGTCGAGGGCATCGAGTACACCTTCGAGGGCCTGCCGGGTAGCAGCCACCCACTCGAGTTTTTCGACGCCACCGGTAATGCGCTCCTGAGTCAGAGTGGCGAGGGTTCCTACGAGAACGACCCGGCCGTCGACTGGACCGACTCCGGAAACAGTGTCAGTTTCACCGTCACCTCGGCACTCGCCGCCGAACTCGACGGATACAAGTGTACCATCCACAGCAACTACATGGTAGGTGGTACCACGAGCGAGGCGGCGACCGACCAGGTCATCGCGGGGCTGAACACGTTCAACGCGAGTGAACTCGACGGCGGGTCGGTCACCGTCCCCGTCGAGGAGTTTGGCGGATTCCCCGGTACGCACACCGCACACCTCATTCCCGTGGCGAATCTGAGCGGGAACTACACCCCAGGTGACGTGGTTTCGACCGAGACTGCGGACGCAATCGTCGACAACGAGGCCGCGACGGTGTTCCAGGGTGAGTTGACCCTCGAGAACCAGACCGTCGACGGCCCGATTCAGGAGGGCGAGGTCATCGCGGAGGTGGCGACTGCGAACCTGTTCGACGGTGCCGGCAACGACACCAGGTTCGCGGTCGACCTCCACCCGAAAAACGACCAGGGCGAACTGCTCCCCGGCGAGTTCGTCGGCGCGTCGAACGTTCTCAACGGGACCAATACCGGCGTCGAGATAACCGCCGAACAGTTCCCCGAGGACGGCCAATTCAACGAGTTCCCGGTGACCGGTGTGACGGAACTCGTCGCGATGGTTCACCTCGTCGACGACGGCGCGTCACCGGGTGACCCGGCCTCGCCGGGGCAGTACCCCGTGCTGGCCCACGCCAGTCCGGACGGACTCCTGTTCGGGGGTGTCACCGACGACGGTACCGTGACGGCAGAGACACCGAACGCGTCGGTGTCGTTCGGCGACCAGTTCGTCGAGGGGGAACTGGTCGACGTCGCGGCGGTCCAGTCCGACAGTCCCGAGTCGGCAGTCGTTGTCACCTACCCCGAGGGCGGTGACCTGGTGATTGCCGGGCTGACGGTCGGTACCTTCGACAACGAGACGGTCCAGGTGGCACTCGAGGACACCGGCGGTCTGCCGGGCAACCACACGGCCCACATCGTCCCGACCGACAGACTGAGTGGGGACTACGCGCCCGGTGACACCGTCTCGGCCCCAACCGCAGCCAACATCTCCGACCAGGAAACCGCCTCGGTGGGGGTCGACCCCGACGGCGACAACCTGACGGCAACCGACACCACCGGCGACGGCAACCTGAACGATGTCGACGGAGACGGGGCGTTCGATATCTTCGACGTGCAGGCGCTGTTCGACGAACTCGCGAGTAACGAGGTCCAGCAAAACCCCGGGCTGTTCAACTTCAACGACGATGACAACCCGGACGAGGTGTCCATCTTCGACGTGCAGGGGCTGTTCACCGACCTGGAGGCTTCGCCGACCTGAGAGCGTGGCCGACAGTCTCCCGGTTGTTCGTGGCAACCCAGGGCGTGACCACCCGCCTCAAGCAAAGCGCCATTGATTTAGACCCCGGTCGAGAAGTATCGCCACATGGGATACGATAAAGTTGAGATACCTCCGGAGGGCAAGTCCGTAACGGTACTCGACGAGGATGCAGACGAGTTCGATGTGCCAGAGACGCCGATTATCCCGATTCTCTACGGCGACGGCATCGGCACGGACGTCGGGCCGGCGGCCCAGTCGGTCCTCGAGGCCGCCGCACACGCGACGGGGCGCGACGTCGCGTGGCTGCGCATCTACGCCGGCGAGAGCGCCCGCGAGAAGTACGACGAGAATCTGCCTGCCGACACGGTGGATGCGATTCGGGAGTTCCGCATCGGCATAAAGGGTCCGCTGACGACACCCGTCGGTGCCGGCTACCGCTCGCTGAACGTCGCGCTCCGCAAGCGCCTCGACACGTACGCCAACGTGCGCCCGACATACCACCTCGACGGGGTCCCCTCGCCGGTCTCGCACCCGAAGAAGATGGACATGGTGACGTTCCGCGAGAACACAGAGGACGTCTACGCCGGCATCGAGTGGGACCACACCGACGACGACGTCGAGCGGGTCCGGGAGTTTATCGAGGACGAGATGGGGTACGACGACATCATCCACGACGGCCCCGTCGGCATTGGTATCAAGCCCATCACCGAGTTCGGCACCAAACGACTGGTCCGGAAGGCAATCGACTACGCGCTGGAACGGGGCCGCGACACGGTGACGCTCGTCCACAAGGGAAACATCATGAAGTTCACCGAGGGGCAGTTCCGTGACTGGGGCTACGAGGTGGCCGAACAGGAGTACGGCGACGAGGTCATCACCGAGGACACACTCTGGGAGGAACGCGACGGCGACCAACCCGACAACTCCGTTGTGGTCAACGACCGCATCGCGGACAACATGCTCCAGCAGGTGCTCACCCGGACAGAGAACTACGACGTTCTGGCGACGATGAACCTCAACGGGGACTACATCTCCGACGCCTGTGGCGCACAGATCGGCGGCCTCGGCATCGCGCCCGGCGCGAACTTCGGCGACGCGCTGTGTCTCGCCGAGCCGGTCCACGGTTCGGCCCCGAAGTACGCCGGCCAGGACAAGGTCAACCCCACCGCGATGATTCTCTCCGGCGTGTTGCTGTTCGAGTACATGGGCTGGGACGACGCCGCCAGTCTCGCCCGGGACGCCGTCGAGGCGACAATCGCCTCGAAGCGTGTCACCTACGACCTCCATCGCCAGATCGAGGGTGGCGAGAAACTCGCCACCAGCGAGTTCGCCGCGGCCGTCGTCGAGAATATAGAGACGCTCTCCTGAGCGTCTCTGACTCTCGCGGCGAAGCCGCGAGAACATCGAGCGATTGGCCTGAGCCAATCGCTCGGGCTCTGACGGCGTAGCCGTCAGAATATAGAGACGCTCTCCTGAGCATCTCTGACTCTCGCGGTGGAACCGCGAGAATATCGAGCGACTCGCACAGTAGAAACAGTTACTACGTTACAGACGTAACTGAAGATATGGCTACGGCGGTCAAAGTCGACGAGGAGGCCAAGTCACGTCTGGAGGAGTTGCAGGCGGAGATACGGCTCCGGACTGGCGAGCGGGTCACACAGCAGGACCTGCTCACCCGACTCATTGACGACGCCTACGAGTCGCGAGAGGCGGTAATCGACTCGTTCCGCGATGAGACTGTTCCGCTCTCGGAGGCCGAAAAAGAGACGATGCGTAGCGGCCGGTTCAGTTCCGGTGTCGAAACCGACGAGGA
>JAQCNG010000313.1 GCA_028275145.1 Halovenus sp.
ACAAAGGCACCCGCGGAGGTGATAGCGCTCCCGAGGAGTGCGCCGCCGGTGCCCGTGGTGGCCGCACGGAGCGCCTCTGTGGTGGTGGCTCCCCGCTCCAGTTCGGTCGCGAACCGGTCGCTGACGTGGATGTTGTAGTCGATACCCAGGCCGATTGCGATACTCACGATGAGTGCCGTGTTCGCCGTCAGTGGTTCGCCCAGCAGGAACATCCCCAGAAAGACGGTGCCGAGCACCAGGGCAATCGGGAGCGCCGTGACGAACCCAAGTGTCGTGCTGCCGTAGGCCGCCCGGTAGACGACGCCGAGCACCAGAAACACCCCCGCGAGGGCCACCAGCATCGTCGTCGTGATACCGTCGACGATCTCCGAGATGGTCACGTCGCCGATGATGCCGTTGCCCACCGCGGTGACAGACGCGCTGGTCTCCCCGGCAACGGCGCTCTCGATGTCGCGCATCTCGCTGGTGCGGTCGTCACCGAACGCCTCCTGGACCGGCACCAGCGCCCGCGTCGAGGCGTACTCGCCGTCCGTGCGCTCGATTACCTGGCTCGCCTCCTCCGGAGCGGCCGCGAAGAACGCGTCGAACACAGCCTCGACGTTCTGCTCGGGGACGAGGTTCCGCAGTTCCTCGGGGTCGGTCGTCTCGGTGCCGGCAGCGGCGGCGAACGTCCCGGCGAACTCGCTCTCCGGTCGGGCCGCCGCGGTCTCCTGCATCGCCGAGAGCGGCGACTGGACGCCCACGGTCCCGCCCTGGTTGAACACGACAGACGGGTCGGCCTCGGCTGCCTCTGTCTCGAGGGTCGCGAGCGCCGTCATCGTCTCTGCCGTCGCGACGTCACCTCTGAACAGGAACTGCGTGAACGCGACGACACTGTCGGTGTCCTGTCCGCCCGACCGGAACTGGTCGTCGATGAAGCTCTGGCGCTCCGCGGCGTCGGTTTCGTGCAGTTCGTACGCCATCGGACCGGGGAGTTCGGACTGCCAGCCCGGGTCCGAGAGCGCGTTGGACTCCTGGAACTGCTCGCGGTCGACCTCGGTAAAGGCGATGCCACCGACCAGACCGACGAGCAGTGCGCCGACGATGACGACGGGAGCCACGCGCCGGGCGGCGGCCGCCCCGCTGCCCAGCACCCTCGAGAGGTACGACCCCTTTCCGAGCGCGGTGCCGGTCCGGTCGAACCCGAACCGCTCCCAGAGTCCGTCGGCACTGACCTTCAGCGCCGGCACCAGCGTGGTGAACACCACGAGCGCCGAGACAACGGCCAGAATCAGCGCCACCGAGAGGTCCCTGATGACCGGGACCGGATTGACCAGATTCGGCAGGAACCCGATGACCGCGGTGACCGTCACCAGCAGGAACGCTATCATCACGGCACCACTCGACCGCCTGAGACCGGCACGAATCCCGTCGCCCGGGTCGCGCCGCTCGCGGTAGCGCATGAACGTGTGGAAGCTGAAATCGATACTCAACGCGATGGCGAGCACCGGCACGACGAGACTCGTCTCCTGGGTAAACAGACCGAGCCACCCCATCAGGCCGAACGCCCACAGCA
>JAQCNG010000315.1 GCA_028275145.1 Halovenus sp.
CTCTGGTAGCGCGCCCGGTACAGTTCCCGATATCTCCGGATCTTCCCGTAGAGCACCAGGAACCAGAAACCGTCGTAGAGCACGATGTACCCGAGCAGAGCCAGTCCCGGGAGAAACTCGGGCAGGACTGTCACCGACGTGTTGTACAGCGCGTGGATGAGCGCGGCGACGAGTAGCCCCTTCAGGACTATCGGGCCACGGTTCTCGGGGTTGAACTTCGCCAGACCGAGATAGAACCCCGCCCACGCCGAGAAGACCACGTGACCGGGACCGACCAGGAACCGCTGGACAGCAACCGACGTTGCTGCCTCTGTCGGTGCGATACCCGCCGTCTCGCTGGCCTCGGCGTAGATGCTCACGATATAGATGAAGTTCTCGATGGCGGCAAAGCCCACACCCGCGGCGGCCCCGTAGACCACACCGTCGATAATCGTCCGGAACGTGTTGTTCCGGTAGGCGTAGACACGGATTGCGAGCCACTTCACGAACTCCTCGACCGGGCCGACGACGACAAAGTAAAACAGGACGATACCGGCCGCCCCCAGTGCCTCGAACACCGGTCCGACGGTCGAGTTGACGACCCCGGCAAAGCCCGCAAACAGCACCGAGAGCAGAAAGGTCACAGCGAGTGCGACGAACGGTTCGCGTCTCGTCGGGTCGCCGTACCAGAGATAGCCCGCCACCGCCACCGCCGGCAGTACCGACGACACCGCCAGCACGCCGATGAACGGTTCACGGACGATGATGACCCCCGCCACGGCGACCTGCACCAGAAACAACAGAACTGCGGCCCCGACCAGCAGGGCCGTCTTGCCCCGCCGGAACAGGCGGGTGGCCGACATCGCGACCCTGTCTACCGACGACCTGACCTCCCAGGTGGCGATGTCGTAGAGGTCCACCGACCCCTCGTAGGCCTTCTGTACGGGGTCCCCGTCTGTCGGCACCGCGGGCGCGACAGAGCCGTCGACCCGCTGTCTCCGGAGACGACTCCGGGGTGACCGGCCCCCACGCCCACCGCCCCGGCGCGAACCGGTGACCCTCGATTGTGACCCTCCCAGGGACCCGCTGGACGATGGCCGTCCGGTCTCGCCGCCGGGGTCGGTCCGGTTTCTCTCGTCCGGTTCGCCGTTGTCTCTCATCGGCCGGTTGCGGGTTCACGCCCGGGCGGGTCAGTCACCGCCGACCGGTGGGGTCCTCGTCGCGTCACTGCTCGTCCCCGTCGTCGGCCTCGTTGCTCGCCGCGTTCGCGCGGCGCTCCCGGGTCAGTTCGCGGGCCCGCTCGATTGCCGCGCGTGTCTCCTCGTCCATCTCTCCCCCGAACGGCGGGTCGACCATCTCGGGACGGTCGTCGCCGTTTTCCCCCCATCCGGCGGGACCACCCTGCCCGTGGCCCTGGTCGCCCGCGTGGCCGTGTTCGTGCCTACCCCCGAGTTCCTGGCCCGTCGTGTCCCCGAACACTGCGGGGTAGTCGACCGATTCGGCGTGGTCCCGGACGGTGTTCGCGAGACGCTCCTCGCCCATCCCGCCCCAGTCGGGAACGTGTTCGTCCAGCCAGTCCTCGTGGTCGCCGCCGCGAATGAGGGCGGTGAACGCGAGGTGGTTCGCGAGATGCGCGTCGTCGGCCTGGGGCTCCGCACAGACCGGACACCGGTATCCCATACCTGGTGTTTGTTTCCCACCCTGTAGGGTGTTACGGAGCGCCGGGCACACACCGCTTCGAGCGGGGCAGTCAGGGTCTGTACGAGAGCAACACCTCGTCGACAGTGTCGCCGTCTATCTCGTAGTGGTTGGGACGGGTGGCCTCCTGTTCCCAGCCGTTTGTCCTCAGAAAGTCGATTGCGCTCCCGTTCGTCGCGGGGACGTTGCTCGACACCTTCCGGTAGCCGTAGTGGTTGGCCCAGGCGCAGGCCCGCTGCATGAGTCGGCTGCCGATGCCGAGTCCGCGGTACTCGTCGAGTAGCCCCATCGTGAGGTAGACGACGCCGTCGAGTTTCTCGACCGCTCGACCCTCCAGGTGGACCCAGCCGATGACCTCGCCGTCGACCAGCGCCACGAAGTACATCGGCGTACTCGCGGAGTCACCGTGCAACAGCGTGTCGGCGTCTGCGAGCTGGTCCCTGATGGTCTCACCGACGATGTAGGTCTCGCCCTCGATGACCTGCCGGACGACCCCTGCCAGCCCCGAGAGGTCGTCCAGTCTGGCCTCCCGTACCCGGACGTCGACGTCCTCGACGCGGAGCCGTTCGCTCTCGCCTGGCTGGTAGTCGTCACGTAACATCCCCTCCACCTCGGTGACGTAGCCGTCGCGTTTGAGTATCGCGAGAATCTGCCACGACCGGCCCGGCCCCATCGGCAGTACCTCCGCCCCGCGCAGTTGGGCGGGCGAGATCGGCCCCCTGTTCCGTATGAACTTGTACACTCGCTCGCGGTCTTTCGTGTCGAACTCCGGCATCTGGTCCGCACACATGACTCTCTGTTCGTGGAACAGTTACTTATAGATTCACGCGAGTGGGCACCCGAAAGCACAAGAGTCATATCCCGGACTGAACACGTACAGGCTGATGCGACGTCGGATTCGGCGGTTCGCCGAGCGCTGCTACGAGCGGTCGTTGCTCGCGGAACTCTCGGAGACACCCTCGCACGTGGCCATCATCCAGGACGGCAACCGGCGCTACGCGACCGAACGGGGACAGGAACCGACAGACGGGCACCGGGCAGGGGCCGAGACCAGCGAGCAACTGCTGCGCTGGTGTGACGAACTCGACATCGAGGAGGTGACGCTGTACACGTTCTCGACGGAGAACTTCTCGCGGTCCGCCGAGGAGCGCGAGGAACTGTTCGACCTCGTGACACAGAAACTCCGGAAGTTCGCCGACAACGACCGTATCCGCGAGGCTGGCGTGCGGATCCGCGCCGTCGGCGAGACCGGAGCGCTCCCGGAACGGGTCCAGGAGGCGATCGCCCACGCCGAGCGGCGCACCGCCGACAACGAGCAGTACCAACTGAACGTCGCTCTCGCCTACGGGGGGCGGGCGGAACTGCTCGGCGCGACGCGTGATATCGCCCGGCAGGTCGAACGCGGCGACGTCGACCCCGCCGAGGTGGACGTCGAGACTGTCGAGTCCGCGCTCTACGAGGGTCCCAGCCGGGAGGTAGACCTCATCGTGCGCAGCGGCGGTGACGAGCGCACCTCGAACTTTCTCCCGTGGCAGGCAAACGGCAACGAGGCGGCCGTCTACTTCTCGGCACCCTACTGGCCGGCGTTCCGGAAAATCGACTTCCTTCGGGGTATCCGGACCTACGACAACCGGGTGCGGGCGCGCCACCGGAGCCGTCTCCAGCGCGCCCGGACCCTCGCCGGCGCTGTGCTTGACGTGGCCGGAGACAGTGCCATCCTGAACCACGTCCGGCGGGTGCTTCCCGGCCTGACACCCACACAGACGGGCGCGGCCGACGAGGGCGAGACCGACCCCGCCGACTGACCGGAGCCAGCGGCAGGACTGTCTCTGCCGACCGGCGCGGGACCCCCCGCCGTCGGGTTCTCCGGGACTGGCCGGGCCACTCCGGGAGGTGAGCCGACCACAACGCGCTTTCGCGGTGCCGGCGAAAACCCGACGATGAGCGTCGAGGAACTCGCGGCGGCGCTGGGCGAGCACGCCGACCTGGCGGTCAACCACGACCCCGACCGGGTCGTCGAGGTGGGTCGTGTCGAGGACTGTCCGATGACGCTGTTCGAACCGCTCGCCGGGGTGGACCTCGTCTGCTCGACGGGGGTGGTCGAGCCACACCAGTACGCGGGCCTCTCCGGCGGCGCGCTCCACACCCTGCTGGTCGAGGGCTGAGTCGAAAACAAACAGACGGACCCGGCCGACGCCCCTACCGACGGCCCGGGGTTCGCGGGGGTCTCATACGGTCGTGCGTGACACTTTAGCGCTATGATGTGACTGACTGGGCGTTGCAGCCTGTGAACCAATCGAGATCGCCACCCGGTGCTGAACGTAATCACGCACGACCGTATCAGGCCAGTTCGTCGAGCCAGTCCTCGACCCGCGAGTTGCCTGCGCCGGTCACGTCGGCGAGTTCTGGCACGTCCCGCTCGGCGAGTTCCGCGGTCGTCTCGATACCTGCCTCGCGGAGACGGTCTGCGTAGGTCGGCCCGATTCCCGCAATCGTCTCCACATCTACCGGACCGCCCTCGGCAGTCTCCTCGGCAGTCTGGTCGCCCCCGGGGTCGCCGTCCTCGTCGGGGTCGGAGACGTCGTGGTACCAGTCGGCCACCTCGGGCCAGACGTGTTCGTGCGAGGACGAGGAGACCGAGAGGCCGATGTGGCCCGTCGAGTGCTCGATTGTTCTGACGTCGTCGGAGCCGACCACCTCGTTGAACGGCCGGGAGGCCTCCGTCGGGATGAGGTGGTCGTACTCGCCGAGAATCTGGAGCACCGGCATCTGAATCTCCTCGACGTCGACCGCGCGGCCGCCGATCTCGAGTTCGTTGCGGTAGAGGGCGTTCTCCTGGTAGAACTTCTCCAGAAACTCGGCGTAGGCCTCGCCAGCGACGTCGATACCGTCACCGATCCACCGCTCCATGCGCGCGAAGTTCTCGACAAAGTCGTCGTCCTCGAAGTTGTCGTACAGCGTGGCGTACTTGCTGACGTAGTTCTGGACGGGGTCCATCAGCGCGAACCCGCTGTCGAGCAGGTCAGCGGGGGCGTTCCCGAACGCGTCGACGAGGGCACGCGGGTCGTAGTTGCCCTCGCTGCCCCAGCGTTCGAGCACGCCGCCGGTGTCGTCGAAGCAGAGACCGGCGGCCATCAGCCCCAGCGCGTTCACCTTCTCGGGGTACAGAGCGCTGTAGGCAGCGCTCATCGAACCGCCCATGCAGTAGCCCAGCACGTTGATGCTGTCCTGACCGGAGCGCTCGCGGACAACGTCGACGCAGTTGTCGATGTAGCGGTCGATGTAGTCCGACAGCGTGAGATGCTGGTCGAGTCGCGAGGGCTCGTTCCAGTCGATGAGGTAGACGTCGTGCCCCTCGTCGAGCAGGTGCCGGACGACGCTCCGGTCGGGTTGCAGGTCGAGGATGTACGGCCGGTTGATCAGCGCGTACACGACCAGAATCGGCACGTTGTTTTGCTCCTCGGTGCGGGACTCGTAGTGCAGGAGTTCGAGTTTGTTCTCGGTGTAGACAACCTCGGCGGGCGTCGTGCCCACCTCGACAGTCTCTATATCGACCATGCGCTCGGGCGCGCGTGCGGTTCGCTCTGTCGCCTCGGCCATCGCCTCGACTGTCTCGGCCTGTGCGTCCATCGCGAGAGCGAGCGGGTTGTACGCCATTACTCCACTGCCTCCAGAATGCGGTCGAGTTTCGCCTCGACGTCGTGCTGGCGACGCTCCAGTTCGACGAGGCGCTCGGCCACCTCGGAAACCTCCTCCTGCGTGGCGAACCCGGCCTGTGCCAGCGAGTCCTGCTGCATCTCGCCGAGCTCCTGCCGGCGGCCGAGCATCTCCTCCATGAACTCACCGTTCGCGGCGGCAAAGGCGTCCGTCGAGAACAGTTCCGACAGCGCGTCGTTTGTCGCCCGCATCCAGATATCCCGGAACGTCTCCGGGTCGAGGTCCTCCTCCTCCATCGCCGCCGTTGCCTCCTCGACGGTCCGGTCGGCCGCCTCCATCCACACCTCGGAGGCGCTGGCGTACCCCTCGAGTCCACCGGCGAGTTCGCTCTCGTCCGGCACCGTCTCCAGCATCGTCCCCGACATCGCATCGACAAAGGCCGCCTGTGCCTCGACGTTTCGCTCCACTGTTGTCGCGAACATCTCGTTTATCTCCTCGAACATCTCGTCGAACCCGCCCGCCGGCATCTCCATCTGCCAATCGTTGCCAGTTTCGCTCATACTGGACCTTTCTCGGGGCGGCGCATAAGCCTGACCGTCTGTCCGCGACCAATCTGCCCGACGGCGGCAGGAGTAACCGCTCGACCGGTGACAGTGCGACAGTCCGCCCACACGACGGCTGTCAGTCGCAATTCTCAAACCCGTCACGGGCAATCACCCGGTATGGAACACCGCGAGCGTCTGGCGCTGGCCGCAGTTGCTATCGTCGGTATCTTTCTTCTCGTGCAACTCGGCGCGCTCGCGTTCGTCGAACTGACCCCCGAGAGCCTCCAGGAAACCGAGGACGGCGGGAACCCCGGACTCAGCATCGCCTTCTTCGTGGGGATTCTCGCTGCCACCGGCGTCATGCTCGTGGCGCTGAGATACGGCGGCGCATCGCTGCTCCGTGGGTTCATACTGCTCGCCAGCATCTACATCTCCTTTTTCGCCCTGAACGTGCTCGTGCCCGGGGTGGTCCGCCCGACTGTCGCCGGCGTGACGGTCCCGGTGCTGGCGCTCGGTGGTTCACTCGGCCTCGGTCTCGCGCTGTACGCCTACCCCGAGTGGTACGTCATCGACACCGCGGGCGTCGTGATGGGTATCGGAGCGGCCGGCCTGTTTGGTGTGAACTTCGGCATCCTCCCCGCGGTGGTGTTGCTCTCCGTCCTCGCGGTGTACGACGCCGTCAGCGTCTACGGCACCGAGCACATGCTCACGCTCGCGTCGGGGGTCATGGATATGCAGGTCCCGGTGGTGTTCGTGGTGCCGCTCTCGCTCTCCTACTCGTTTCTGGACGCGGACCCCCCCGGGTCGGTCGACTCCGGCGACGAGGACACCGACCCCGCTCCCGTCACGGAGCAGGGAACAGACACGGACAACCCAGCAGAGGGCGACATCGACGAACTCCCGCCGGACGAGGAACCGCCGGGGCTGACCGCGGCGGAACTGGCCGAACTCGACCCGGAGACGGTTGCGGACCTCGACCCGGAGACGGTTGCGGACCTCGACCCGGAGACGGTTGCGGACCTCGACCCGGAGGCAGTCGACGCGCTCGACGAGGAGACCCGCGAGGCGCTCCGGGCGGCCAGACCCGACCGCGAGGCGCTGTTTATCGGTCTCGGTGACGCCATCATCCCGACGGTGCTCGTCTCGAGTGCGGCGTTTTTCCTCGACACCGACCCGGTCGTGCATCTGCTGGGTATCCCCGCGACACTGCCGGCGCTCACGGCGATGGCCGGCACGCTCCTCGGACTGGCCGGCCTGCTCTGGCTCGTCACCCGCGGTCGAGCACACGCCGGACTCCCCTTGCTCAACGGTGGTGCAATCGGCGGCTATCTCCTCGGCGCGCTCGCCAGCGGTCTCACAGTTGCCGAGGCGCTCGGTCTCACCGGCGTGCTGTAGCCGCCCGCCCGCTGTGTCCGGTCTGTCGACGCGGCCAAACCCAGGTTTCGACTCCTCTAGTCCAAACGCTGAAGGGACGATTGACGCTAGAACAGTTCAATGAGTGGTGCCTCAGAGCGCGGTCGGTTCGCGCGGGCGACGTGGGCGAACGTGCTCGGCAACGTCGCCAAGATTGTCGCCGAGGGTCTCGCGGGCGCCCTGTTCGGGAGCGCGGCACTGCTGGCGGACGCGGCACACTCGGTTGCGGACCTGGTTGCGAGTCTGGTCGTGCTGGTCTGGGGTGACACCCGGTTCGACGCGCCCGACGCGGACCACCCCCACGGGCACGCCCGCATCGAACCGCTGACCGCGCTGTTTGTCGGCGGTGTCATCGTTCTCTTGGGGCTGTATCTGCTGTACGAGTCTGTGCGTGCGCTGCTGGTCGGCCCCGGGGTCGAGTTCAGCCCGCTGCTGGTCGGCGCACTCGGCCTCGCGATGGCCGACATGTATCTCGTGTACTGGTACACCGCCCGCATGAACAGAGACATCGGCTCGCCGGCGCTGCGTGCCCTCGCGGCGGACTGCCTCAACGACCTCTACACCTCGGTCGGTGCGCTGGTCGGCGTCCTGGGGGTGGCCATCGGTGTGCCGGCGGCGGACCCGGTCGCGGGCGCGCTCGTGAGTCTGCTGGTGGTCTACCAGGGAGTCACCATCGGCCGGGAGAACCTCGCCTACCTCGCCGGACAGGCCGCGCCGGCGGAGTGTCGACGGGCGGTTCGCGAGGCGCTGCTCGCACACGAGGCCGTCAGGGGTGTCCACGAACTGGCGGTGTTCTACGACGGGCCACGGCTGGAGGTCGAGGCACACGTCGAGGTCGACGGGGACCTCACCCTGCGTGCGGCCCACGACCTCGAGACGGAGCTCCTGACCGCCGTCCAGCGCATCGACGAGGTCGAGGACGCCCACCTGCACCTCGACCCGGCGGGTATCGGCGAGTGGAAGGACGCCCCCGAACAGGGGTGAGCAGACCTCGCACGACGCGACGCTGCCCGGTCGACGGCGGCCACTCCCCAGCAGGGAGCGGTCAGTCCTCACCGTCGCCGCCAGTCGGCGGGGCAACCCGGGTACGGACCGCCCGTTGCACGTCCCGGAGCGGCCAGGCACCGACGAGCAACAGCACCAACCCCTCCGAGGAACCGGACCCGGCCGTGGCCCTCTCGACGAGAATCCAGACCACGAGCGCGGTCGTCACGAGCGCCACCGCGTACTTCGCGCCCGAGACCAGGTCGACGTTCCGGATGTACCCGGCGACGACCGCGGAGATAATCGCCTGGACGGTGACCGCGTGGAAAAACAGCATCGAGAGGAAGTTCGGGTCCAGGTCGCCGATGAACTCGCCCGCTGCTCCGTCCGAGTTTGCCTGGTCGTCGGCGATTGCGGTCATCGCATCGAGGAACTGCACCTGGAGCAGCGCCATCACGGCCAGCAGCGTCAGGTAGGTCATGATGATGATGACAATCTGCATCCGCGTTCTCGTACGCCGTTCCCGGTCGATATCGTCCTGATTTTCCGAGGTCGTCGCCGCCGTCGAGAGCACCCGCTGGATGTGACTCGATGTCTCCTGTGCCTCGCTGATGAGTTTCACCGTTCGGGCGAGCCGTGGAATGTGGTAGTCGTTGTTGAACTCCCGGAGAGCCTCTTTCAGGCTGGTGCCGTAGTTCACCTTCGCGTACATCTTCCCGAACTCGTCGGAGAGTTTGCCGGTCGAGGTGTCCGAAACCACACGGACCGCCTCGAGCAGCGTCATACCGGTGTCGTTGGCGCTGGCGAGTTTGCGGAGGTTCTCGGAGAGGTTGCCGAGCACGGCCCGCCGCGAGCGGATGTTCCAGGTGTGAAACACCGCGAGCGGCAGGAGGTTCACGTAGATGGGCATGTATACCCAGATAAACGTTCCCCAGATGATCCGGTCCTGTAGCCCACCGAGCGAGAGCGGAGCGGCTCCGGTGAGCACCGCTCCCAGGAGAACGAGTATCGTAACGGGTACGGTCACACCCAGCACGAGCACCGGGTAGTCCCGGAAAAACAGGTGCGGTGCGCTCAGCAACTTCCGGAACTCGTGCCGACCCTCCCGGCTCCGTATCTGGTCGAAGACGCCGTACTCGCCGGTGTATCGCCTGACCAGGCCGGTGTTGAGCAGGTTGACCCCGTCGTCGACGTTGAACTCCTCCGAGGCGTCGGGGCGGAGGTAACCGTCGCCAAACTCGTCCTGTGTGACCGTCGAAACCATCACCAGGAACGCGATTCCGATGACCGGTATCAGGCCGTAGACGGTGAGATACAGCATCGTCTCCGACCCGCCCCCGCCCATCATCGTCATGATGACCAGGATGATTATCAACAGCAACGGAAACAGCGAGAGGGTCATGTACATCTCGCCGAACAGTTCCAGCGTATCCAGTTGCTTTTTCTGTTCCTGTTTGGCGGTGCGGATGTGTTTGTCCTTCTGGTCCTCCAGGAACCGCGTCATGTCGCCACCGGAGTCGAGAATCGAGAGCATATCGGTCAGAAACTGGCCGAGCGCGTCGCTCGGCGTCTCGATTGCCTGGTTCTGGACGGCGGTCCGGTAGTCCGTATCGAAGTACTCCGTCTCCAGGATAATCGACTGGAACTCCTCTGCCACCTCGCCGTACGTGTCGTCGGCACGCGCGGTGGCCCTGACAATCTCGAGTTGGTTCATCCCCCCTACCGAGAGCGCGTACATGAACGCGATTGTGTCGGGCAACAGTGTGTTTATCTCGCGCTCGCGTCCGCTCGCCCGGATGTACGGGAGCATCACCAGTGCACCGAACCCGACGGCGAACCCGATGACACCGAACACCACACCGGTGACGACCAGTATCAGTGGCGACCTGATTATGTCGATTACCGTCGAGAGAGTCTCCGGCAGCGGCACCCCGATAATCGGACCGCTGCCGAACAACTGCGAGACGAGGAACCCGATGAACGTCCCCACCAGCCACAGCGCCAGGCCGGTCAGGATGCCGATGCCGATCGCCCGCGAGAGGTACAGTTCGACGTTGCTCGACATACGAGCCTGGCTCAACTTCCGCTCCACGTCGGCCACGAAGTCGCTGTCCTCGTCGAACAGTCGCTTGTAGAACGGGTAGAACAGCCCCTCGAGCGAGACTCCGCTGACGGCGGTCGGTTCCCCGTCGTCCCGGCGTCTGTCCAGGCTCATTCTCCGCCGGTCTCGACCTTCGGGACGAACTGCCCGAAGTCGATCGCGTTCTCGTCAGTCTCGAGCTCGGTGGTCTCCTGTTCGAGCCCCTCCAGTGCCGACACGAGGTCGGTCGTATCGACCTGGCGGTAGTTGTCGAGCATCGGTTCGGCCCGGTCGAGCACCCTGTTGGTCTCGTCGAGCAACTCCGCGGGAGCCTCCGGTCGCGGCACGAGTTCCTCCTTCTGTGCGTCGATGTCGATCTTGACCGACTCCATCTCACGGAGGTCCTCCAGCGAGCGCTCCAGCCGGTTCTGTGAGATAATCGCCAGAATCGACTCCGGGTCGTTGACGAACGCCTGGACCGTCGCTGCCACCTCTGTGTAGGTGTTTATCCCTTCCTCGATGAGATACGCCAGCACCACCTTGCGCTTGAACAGCTCCTGGTCGAGTTTCTCCTGAGACCACCCTCGGTCGAACTTTATCTCCTCGAGCGTGCTCGAGGACCCCATCTGGATGAAATCGTCCGTCTCCGCGCGCCACTCGTAGACGTCCCTGACGTTTATCTCGTCGTTCTCGGGGGTGTACTCGTTTATCTCGGTCAGAGCCTTGTTCCGGCGGACCTTGTGGCCGTCGACCCGGGTCTGGGTCTGGATGGAGATGAGATCGAGTGCGGTAAACAGCGTCTTCGAGACGTTGATTGGGTCGGTCGTGAACCGCTTTATCACCTCGCCGACAGAGTCGGCGTGGAACGTGGTGTACGTGGTGTGACCGGTCGACATGACCTGGAACAGCGTCCGACCCTCCTCGCCGCGGACCTCGCCCATCACGATGTAGTCCGGGCGCTGCCGGAGCGCGGCCTCGAGCAGGTCGAACTCGTCGACCTCGCCGGTGTCCTCCTGGCCAAAGGAGGGCCGGGTGACACTCGCCACCCAGTTGCGCTGTGGCAGTTCCACCTCGCGGGTGTCCTCGATGGAGACGATCTTGGCGTTCGAGGGGATAAAAAGCGAAACGGCGTTGAGACTCGTGGTCTTTCCCGAGGCGGTGCCGCCGGCGAATATGAGCGACTTGTTGTTCTCGATACACAGCCAGAGAAACGCCATCTCGTCGAGGCTGAACGTGTTCCAGTTGATCAGATCGACCGGGGTAAAGGGTACGTCGTTGAACTGCCGGATGGTGTAGTTCGTCCCGTGGTCGGACACCTCGGTGCCCAGTGTCAACTGCGCACGGGAGCCGTCCGGCAGCGTCGCGTCGACCTGTGGCTGGCGCTTCGAGATACCCATTCCCGAGCGCTGGGCGAGTTTCACCACGAACTTGTCAAGCTCCTGCTCGCCGTGTTCGACGTTCGAGATAATCTGCTCGTGGTCCCCGTGGTAGACGAACACGCGGCTGTTGTACCCGTCACACGAGATATCCTCGACGTTGATGTCGTACTTGATGGCGTCGATGCGGCTGTAACCGATGAAGTTCCGCTTGAGCATGTACAGCAGTTTCTCGACCTGGTACTCCGAGAGCTGGCGGGAGTCCTCGGCGAGCACCACCGGCTCCGGCCGGACCTCGATGCCGTCGAGATTCACCGCCTCGGCCGTGCCGTCCATGCTGTTTTCGTCCCTGCCGAGGAGACTCCTCACCGGCGCGAGCAGTCCACCGCCCCCGTTCTGTCCGTTTTCCTCACCGCTAGGGGTGTAGAGGTCGTACCGGTCGAGCAACCGCTCTGTCTCGCGCTGGATGACCGCCGCGCGGTCACCGTCTGAACCCTGTACGACCACCTCGTCGTTGGAGTACTTTATCGCCTTCTTGAGTTTCTTGCCGAGGAAATCCTGCAGTTCCTCCTCGATGTCGGTCAGATATGGCTCGATGACGTAGTACTTGTACTCGTTTTCCTTCATCGACTTGAAGATGAACACGCAGGCGTAGGGCTTGTTCACCCAGTAGCGGTTCTCCTCGACGAAGTGTGTCTTTTTCTCCATCGGAACCGCCTTCTCCAGGTCGTAGCGGTTGACGACACTCGTCGACCCGTCCCGGTTGGTGAAAAACTCGTCTCCGTCTATCTCCTCGTTGACATCGACAGTCCGTTCCTCGACCAGATTCGACAGGTCCTGTGCGACCCCGCCGGCCGCTGCGAGTTTCTGCTCGGTCTCATCGGGGCTGAACCCCAGATACTCCCCGGGGTCGGAATCGCCGAGTACGCCACCGTGGTCCTCGCTGAAATCCTCCCACGTGTAGAAATCCTTTGTGACCTCACCCTGCGGAACGTCGAGTGTGCCCACCGCACGGTCCAGTGTTGTTGCGATATCCGAACTCACCCGGACTCGTTGGGTCGTCTCGCTCGGACTGAACCCGAGATACTCCCGTCGGTCGAAGGAACCCTCGTCGTGTTCCTCACGGCGAAAATCGCTCCAGGAGTAGTTCCCGACCGTCACTGCGTCGTCGAACCCTGACGAGACACCTCCACCCTGGTTGCCTGAGCCTCCCGGGTCGTCGGTCACCATTGTGTTAGTTTAGTCTGTAGCCACTCAAAAATGTCGCGTGTCAGTATCACCTGTGATACTACCCGTCGGCGGTGTTTGGCGCTAACCTATCACTGAATGTACTTTTCGATGCGGTCCAGTGCCTCCTTTAGTTCGTCGAGACCGGTGGCGTAGGAGACACGGAGGTGCCCCTCGCCGCCATCCCCGAACGCCGTTCCCGGGACGGCCGCGACACCCGTCTCCTCGAGGAGCCCCTCGGCGAACGCGTCGGCGTCGCCGGACGGGCAAGCCGGGAACGCGTAGAACGCCCCGCGCGCACGAAAACAGTCCATCCCCATCTCGTCGAACCGCGAGAGAACGAGTTTTCGCCGGCGGTCGTACTCGTTGCGCATCGCCGCGAGCTCGTCGGAACACGACTCCAGTGCCTCTAGTGCGGCGTACTGGGCGGTCGTCGGGGCCGAGAGCATGGTGTACTGGTGGATGCGGTTCATCGCCCGGATTCCGTCCGGCGGGCCCAGCGCGTACCCCAGTCGCAGGCCGGTCATCGCGTAGGCCTTCGAGAAGCCGTTTACCACCACCGTCCGCTCGCGCATCCCCGGGAGCGTCGCAATCGAGGTGTGGTCGTGGTCGTAGGACAGTGCCGCGTATATCTCGTCGGCGACGACCATCAGGTCGTGCTCGCGGGCGAAAGCCGCCACCTCCGCGAGTTCCTCGCCGGTCATCGTCGCCCCTGTCGGGTTGTTCGGGTAGCAGTACACGAGCAGGTCGGCCGCCCTCGCCCCGCTCCTCTCGAGCACCTCCCGGGTGAGTGTGAACTCGTCGGCCCGTCGTGTCCGGACCGGGAGCACCTCGCCGCCGGCGAACTCGACACCCGGTGCGTACGAGACGTAACAGGGCTGTGCGACCGCGACGGTGTCTCCGGGGTCGACAAACGCGCGGAAGGCGAGGTCGACGGCCTCGCTCGCGCCGGCGGTCACGAGCACCTCCTCGTCGGGGTCGTAGCCGAGTCCGTACCGGTCGTCGACGTGGTCGGAGATGGCGACCCGGAGTTCGCGCTTGCCACGGTTGGCGGTGTACGACGTTCGACCGCGCTCGAGTGCGCCGATGGCGGCGTCACGCGCGGCCCACGGCGCGGCAAAGTCCGGTTCACCCACGCCCAGTGAGATAACGTCGTCGCGCTCCTCGGCGAGTTCGAAGAACCGACGGATGCCCGACGGCCCCACCCGGTCGACGCGGTCCGCCCGCCTCATGGCGAAACCGACAGGCGGTCGTCGTCGTGACCGTCACCGAACCTGATGCCCTGTTCCTTGTAGGTGTTCATCACGTAGTGGGTGACGGTCTGTGTGATCTCCGGGACCGGAGCAACCTTGTCGCTGATAAAGGCCGACACCTCCCGCATCGAGTCGCCCTCGACGGTCATCATGAAATCGAAGTCGCCGCTGACCAGACGGAGCGATTCGACCATCGGAAACCGGGCGATGCGCTCGGCGATGTCGTCGTAACTCGTCTCCCGGTCGAGGGTGACGTTCAGTTCCACCGCTGCCCGTACCGGTTCGTCGTCCAACTGACGCCGGTCGACGATAGCCCGGTACCCCTGGACGACACCGTCCTCCTCTAGCTGGTCGATGGTCGCCCGGACCTCCTCGGGCTCTGCTTCGGTCTGGCGCGCGATGTCCTCTGCGGTGTACCTGGCGTTCTCGCCGAGCAACGCCAGCACCTCCGACTGACTGCTCATGCTACATACGACCCGAGCGCAAGCAAAAACCTTGCCCTACTCTCGGGAGTCGAACAGGCGAAACGCGGTCGCGGCCAGCCAGCCTCCGAACACGAGCGCACCGACCAGTTCGGGAATCGCGAGCCCCTCTGACGGGTTCTCGACGGCGGCGAACCAGACCACCCAGACCGCGATGTTCGCGGTGCCGGCGGCGGCGACCACCAGACCACGGCGGCGCTCACCGGCGCGATACAGCAGCCCCCCGTCTACCCAGAGCGTGAGAGAGACGAGCAAAAAAAAGCTGATTGCGACCGGGAAATGCAGCATCTCCCCCTGGTGGAACACACCCACGAGCCCCATCAGGGCGAGCGCGGCACCGGCCAGTGTCAGGACAGCCTGGTCGTCACGGCGTGTCGACCACCGGAGGCCCGACACCGTGACTATCACCCCGATGGTACCACCCGTGACGAGCCCACCGTTGAACAGCATCGCGGTGGTGGTGGTGCCGGCGTCGGTCCATGTCACCCCCAGGTTCGACAGCGCGTTCTCGCGCCAGGCAAACTCCGGCGAGAGAACGGCCGCGAGCAGTATGCAGCCGATGGTGACTGTCACCGCGATTAACGTCAGATATCGTAGATACGCGTGCGCCATCTCGGCGCGCCCGCTGTCTCCCCTGGGTTCCCCGCTGTCGGTCTCACCCCGCTCTTGATCCATGGCTGTCGACAGTTGACATACCTACATAAATCGACTGGTTCGGTGCGACGGTGAGAGACCCGAGCGACGACGCCGACTCACGCGACGACGCCGACTCACGCGACGACGCCGACGAGCAGGTACGAGCAGAGGTAGGTGACGGTGGCACATCCGAGCGCCCGGCCGACGCGGTAGCCCACCAGGGGTCCGTCGAGCCCCCTGCGCAGTGCCGTCGCGAGCGCCGTCAGAACGACGGCGAGCACGAGCACGTAGACGCCGACCGGTGCGCCGAGCCAGCCCAGTGACACCTCGCCCCCACCGAACGCCTCGCCCGCCATCCCGTCCGCGAGCGCCACCGTCGCACCGGCGACGAGTGGGCCGAACAGCATGGCCGTACTCGACAGGGTCCGACAGACGTGGGCGAGGTTGTGCTTCGCCTCCCGTCGCACCCGACGCAGTTTCTCGACGTGGTCAGAGAGCGAGAGCAACGCCTCGCCGGCCTGGCGACCCTCGTCGGCCGCCAGCGCGAGCAGGGCCACGCTCGTGCGTATTCGCGGACTCGGCAACCGGTCAAGCGCGCCGTGGGGTCCGAGAAGCGCCTCCCGGACGCCGATCTGGAGCTGGCGCTGGCGACGGGTGCACCCCTGGAAGGCGTCGCCGACAGGCCCGTCGAGTTCCTCGCCGGTTTCGGCAACCGCCGTCTCGACTGCCTGACCGGTGGCGACTCGCCGGCCGGCCAGCGCCAGCGCGTCACCCAGCTCCCGTTCTGCGGCGTGAATCTCGCTGTAGACGCCGACCAGCGGCCGGTACCGCAGCCAGAGTGCAACGCCACAGCCGAGGCCGACCGCCGACACCGGCGGTGCCCATCCGGGAAACGTCGGCGCGGTCCCCACCCAGGCGGTGACGCCCACGACGAATCCAGCGACGACCGCGCCGTCGCCGGTGTCCGCGTCGGGGTGGTCCCCGAGCTCCGGCGGCGGGAACGCGACCGGCCGCTGGGAGAGCAGCCACGCGCTGGCGGCGACCAGCATCGCCGGCAACAGCAGGTTGTAGATAAGGACCACTGTCACCGGGGCGATAGCGACGCCGGCGGCCGCGCCGGCGGGCAACAGCGCCACCAGCGCGGTCGGCAGCAACACCCCGAAGGCGTACAGCGCGGTGGTCGGACCCCGGATATCCGCGGCGAACTCCCGCATCCGCTCGCGTGTCCCGTCCAGAACGGTCACGAGCGCCCGGTCGAGCACCCGCTCGCGGTCGTCGGCGGGGGCAGAGCCTGCGGCACCCACCAGCGCGACAGCCCTGGCCAGCGGCGGAAACGGCTCCGCCCAGGCCTCGCCAAAGCGCTCCAGCCCCGACCGGCCGGTGTGTTCGGCCCGCCGGACGTGCACCGCGAGGCGCTCGGCGAGCAGTCCCTCCCCCGAGGCCGCCGCGAACGCTGCCGCGCGCTCCGGCGTCGACGAGAGCCGCATCCGCAACACCAGCCGCGATATCAGCGCCGGCCCGTCGCCGAGCGCTGCCGTCTGACGGACGCGGGCGACCACCAGCGGCGCCGAGTGGACGACGTGGACCACGGCGAGTCCGAGCACAGCCCCGGGAACCGTCGCCAGCGGCCCGACCGCGACGAGCGTGAGCGTCGCCGCCAGCATCCCGGCCAGCAGTCCCGCACCGTAGCCGGCCCGAACGACTGTCTCGGGGGCCACGTCGGACTCCAGGGTCGAGACAGCCTCGCGCAGTTCGTCGCTCGGCCCGACCGGCCAGGGATAGAGCCGGGCCAGCACTCCGAGTGTCCGTCCCACCGTGTCACTGGTCTCCTGACCCACCGTCGGCCCGGGTGCTCCCTCCGACGGTGAGCGGCCCGGCCCGGTCATCGCCGGGCGTGGGCAGCCGCTAGCTCCCCGGCGGTCGCGCCACGGCCGGCGAGCGCCTCGAGCAACCGCTCGCGCTCGCGGAGTCGCTCCCGGACGTCGGCGTAGCGCTCCCCCGGGACTGCAACGGAACTGACAAGCCGACTGTTGCCCCGCTCGACCCGCCCGGTCGGCGCCAGTCCCTCGCCGGTTCGCTCGAACAACGGCTCGAACCCCGGTTGCTCGCCGCCGACAACCTCCTCGACCAGGCGGACACGACGACCACCGGGCGCGCGCTCGAGTGTCACGAGAAGGTCGGTCACGCCGAACGACGACGCGGGCACACCCAGGTCTGACACGACCCGCTCGTAGACGGACTCCCCGCCGTCACCGTGAACTGTTCCGAGCACCGCCTCGCTGTTCGCGCCGACACGCATCGCCTCGTAGAGCACACTGGCCTCCTCGCCGCGGACCTCGCCGACCGCGAGCGCACCGTCACCGAGTCGGAGCGCGGTCCGCAGCGCCGCCGCCGGCGACACCTCCCCACCGTGGTCGCCCGCCAGCAACGCCTGCACGTCCCGTCCGGCCCTCTGGAGCTCTCCGACCGGGAGCTCCGGGGTGTCCTCGATGACGACAGTCCGGACCGTCGGAGGCAGCTCCCACAGCAGTGCCCCCAGAAGCGTCGTCTTGCCGGCTCCCCTGGGACCCACCACGAGCAGCGCGCTCCCGCGCTCTGTCGACAGCGAGAGCAGTGCTGCCGCTTCGGCCGTCAGCGTGCCGTTCCCGACGAGCGCCGGTAGCGTCCAGACGTCCTCGTCCTGCGCCCGGAACGCGAACGCGGTCCCGCTGCTGGTCGGGGCTCTCACACCAGCCACTCTGACCCTGCGGTCCGCGACTGTGGTGGTGGCGTCGAGCGTCGGGTCCGCCCGCGAGAACGCTCTGCCGCTCTCGCGCCGAAACCGCGAGGAGAGCCCCTCGATCGCCCGCTCGGTCGGCCGGACGTTCGTCACGAGCGTCTCGTCGTTGACTGTCACACGCACCCGGTTCTCCCCGGCCGGCGCGGTGACGAACACGTCCGAGACGTCCGCATCGGCGAACAGGTCCGACAGGAGTCCGTGGCCACGGGTGTGTTTCTCCAGCACTGCGGTGAGGCGTTCGACCGGCAGGTCGCCGGCCGCGGAGGACTGCCCGGCAACTGCGCTCCGGACGGCCCGGGCCGGAGCGCGGTCGCCACCCTCGATACGGCCGGTTGCGAGTCGCTCGTAGGCGGTTGCCAGTGTCGCCAGTGCGTCCCCCTCGAGGTCGGACTCCGGGGGCCGGAGGTGGTAGCGGTCAGGCCCCTCACAGCCGTAGCGACGTACCGTCGCGCCGGTTTCGAGTTCCTCGACGGCGAGCAGTTCGGCCTCCGGCGGAGGTGCACGCTCGACCCGCCACCGACTCACCGTCGGCCGCTCGAACCCGGCGAGTGCTGTCTCGTAACTGTCCGCCCGGACAGCCAGTTCCGCCAGTCCCGTCTCCGCGGCGATATCCGAGGTGGGGTCGGCCCGCCCTGTCGCCTCGCGGGCGGCACCGAGCGGGTCACGCCGTGCCCGGGTGGCGAGACGCTCGTCGTGGACGGCCACGCGCTCGACGAACCGACCCGCGGCAGTCAGAAGCGCCGCCGATGCCCCCTCGTAGACCCGCTCGACACCCCTGGTCTGTACCTGGACCAGCTCGGCGTCGCGCTCGGTCAGCGCCCGGATAGCCGTCTCCCGGCAATCCGACTCTGCCGCCAGCTGACCCTCGCCGGAGCAGTCGCTCGCGTCGACGGTCAACCGCTCCCCGTCGAACGTCGCCTCGCAGCCACAGCCTTTGGAATCCGGCGACGACCCGAACAGCCTGTTCCCAGCGTCCAGCATGGTCCGGGATGGTCTCTCGATTGTACTTGAATCCCCGGAGGGTGTTCACTGGTCGCCGTGTATCTCGCCGCGGAGGCTCTCGATTACGGCATCGGCAGCGGTCTCCCAGTCGCCCGGGGGTCTCCCCCCGCGTTTCGGTGGCACCAGGTCGAAGTCGACCGCTGTGTAAGACAGGCTGTCGACGGTTTCCTCGCCCACCCGGCCGACGAACTCCGCGTTCTTCCGTTTCGATGAGACACCGCCCCGCTTCAGGTCGTAGTACCCGGTGAACACCTGGAAGACAGTGACCTGCTCGCCGTCGAACTCCCCCGCATCGAGATGACGAAACAGCTTCGCGGTGTTGTCCGCCGGGTCGGCACGCCGCCACTCCAGTTCGACGAGATATCCCTGCTGTCCGGCGAAACCCGCGACGTCGACCGGTGTCCCCCCGACCCGGTACTCGGTCTCCCACGCGACCGACGGACACGACTCCGCGAGTCCCTCACGGAGGTATGTCTGGACCGCCGTTGCGAGTTCGCCCACGCCTCCCGGTAGGCAGCTGAGCCTACATACGACTGTCGGCCCGGCGACCCGGTGGAACCGGCACCCTCTTGAGGCGGGACACGGAACCCCGGGATAGATGGCTGCGACGCCCGCGCTGGCAACACTCCTGGTGGCAGCAGTTGCGAGCATGTTCATGGCCTGGACTATCGGCGCTGGCTCGTCCGGGTCGACCCCGTTCGCGCCAGCCGTCGGCGCGAACGCCATCTCCATCATGCGCGCGGGCTTTCTGGTCGGCGTACTCGGCCTCCTTGGTGCGGTGTTGCAGGGCGGCAACGTGACCGAGGCTGTCGGCACAGAGCTGGTCACCGGAACGACACTCTCCGGCCCGGCGGCCGGTGTCGCGCTTGTCGTTGCGGCGACGCTCGTGGCGATCGGCATCTTCACCGGCTACCCGATTGCGACGGCGTTCACAGTCACCGGTGCGGTTATCGGTGTCGGACTGGCGATGGGTGGGGGTCCGGCCTGGGGAAAGTACGGCGAGATCGCGGTGCTGTGGGTTGGAACACCGTTTATCGGCGGTGGCGTCGCGTACGCGACGGCCCGTCTGCTCCGGAGCCAGAACCGCTCGACGGTGCTGACGCTGGGTGCGCTGGGCGGTGTTGTCGGTCTCATCCTGGGGAACGTCCAGTTTGTCTTTCTCGCGCCGGGGAGCGAGCAGGCGTCACTCTCGCAGGCCGTGGCCACCGAACTCGGCGGTGGGTTGGTCGCCCAGGGCACAACATCGCTCGCTGTGGCCGCTCTGGTCGGTGTGTTGCTCGTCTCGCGGGCGCGTCGTAACTCCGCACGAACGCAACGACGGTTCCTCCTGGTGCTCGGTGGACTCGTGGCGTTCTCCGCGGGTGGCAGTCAGGTGGGACTCGCAATCGGCCCGCTGGTGCCACTGTTCGGCGATTTCGACGTGCCACTGGTCGCGCTACTCCTGGGTGGTGGGCTTGGCCTGCTGATTGGCTCCTGGACCGGTGCGCCTCGCATGATAAAGGCGCTCTCGCAGGACTACTCGGCGCTGGGTCCGCGCCGCTCGATTGCCGCGCTCATTCCGTCGTTCGCCATCGCACAGTCTGCCGTCTTCTTTGGTATCCCCGTCTCGTTCAACCAGATTATCGTCTCCGCTATCGTCGGCAGCGGCTACGCCGCAACCGGCGGAGGTGGCGAGATAAGCGCCGGCAAACTCGGCTACACGGTGCTCGCGTGGATTGCCTCGCTCGCGGGTGCGTTCGGCATCAGCTACGGACTGTTCACCCTCGTGACGGCGGTGGTGTAGCGCCTGCTCAGTTGAGGAGCGTTCAGACCCCCGCGACGAGGCGGTCGAACCCGGTCTCTGTCGGGGGGTGTGTCTCGTCGTGAGCAGAGCCGGTCAGTTATATACGATGCCGAACCAGTCCCGCCGTGCTCTGAGAGTCACCGCGGCGTGCCAGCGGTCGCGTGACGCGACGCGCCGCGAGCGAAACTGCGTCACCTGTTCGCCAGACAGACCGGAGATGCTGACGTTTTAGTGGGTCCGTGGGCTATCACGCCCCGTGACAGACGAGTTGCTGACGGCCGTCGAACCCGACCACGGTGAGGCGCTCGCGCTGGTCGAGACGGGCGAGGAGCGCGGGTTGCTGTGTACGCTGTTTGGCCGCTGTCGTGTCGCGTACGACGGCCGTGCATCGAGTACGCTCGACCCGGGTGACAGACTCCTGGTGCTCAAACCTGACGGCACTGTGCTGGTCCACACCGACGAGGGGCAACAGCCCGTCAACTGGCAACCGCCCGGTTGCACACACGAGGCCGGCATCGAGGACGGCCAGTTCGTTGTTCGCAGTCACCGAACCAGTCCGGACGAGCAACTCCTGGTGGCGTTCGAACAACTGCTCCACGCGACGGCCTACGACGCGACTGATGGGGCCGACCTCGCGCTGACAGGCACAGAGGAGGACCTGCGACAGCGGATTCTCGACGACCCGTCGCTGGTGGAGTCGGGGTTCGAACCGCGGGCAACCGAGCGCGAGACACCCGCCGGTTCGGTCGACATCTACGGCGAGGACGCCGACGGCAACGTCGTGGTGGTCGAACTGAAGCGCCGGCGGGTCGGGCCGGACGCGGTCAGTCAACTCAACCGGTACGTCGAGGCGCTCGAACGTGACCTCCACGCCGGTGCGACGGTCCGGGGCATCCTCGTCGCCCCTTCGGTCACCGACACTGCGGGGCAACTGCTCGCCGAACGGGGGCTGGCGTTCGTCTCGCTGTCCCCCTCCCCGGACGCCTGACTCGCCTCACCGGACAGTCCCCGAACCGCCGCTCACCCGTCGCTGTCGACCCGACGTTTCAGTTTCGCGAGCGTGTTCATCGCCTCCAGCGGTGTCATCGTCGCTATGTCGACCGCTCCGAGCAGTTCAGCGATATCCTCCGTGTCGGCTGACTCCGTAGCGTCTCGCCGCGGGCCAGTGTCCTCCGGGGTCGACCCCCTCCCGTCGTCCGGGGCCTCGGTGTGGTCCGGGTCGTTCTCCGGCCGTGCGAGGAGGGTCCGCGCCCTGTCGACGACCCGCTCGTCGATGCCGGCGGTTGCGGCCACCTCGACACCGTACGACGCGTCGGCGGAGCCCCGTTCGACGGCGTGCTCGAACAGCACACCCTCCCCGGTTCGTTTGGTCCGGAAGTAGAGATTGAACGCGCCGTCGAGGGTTTCCGCAACTGCCGTGAGTTCGTGGTGGTGGGTCGCAAACAGCGTGAGCGCCCCGACCTCGTCGTGGAGATGCTCGGTGACCGCCTGCGCGATTGCGAGGCCGTCGGCGGTGCTGGTCCCCCGGCCAACCTCGTCGAGCAGGACCAGCGAGCGCCCGGTCGCGCCCTCGAGGATGGTCGCGAGTTCGCTCATCTCCACCATGAACGTCGAGCGACCGCCGGCGATGTCGTCGCTCGCGCCCACCCGCGTGAACACGCGGTCGAACACCTGGAGACGGGCCTCGCTCGCGGGCACAAAACTCCCGGCCTGGGCGAGAACAGCGGTCAGCGCAATCTGGCGCATGTAGGTCGACTTGCCGCTCATGTTCGGACCCGTGACGACAGCGAGTCGCTCGCTCCGGTCGAGGTGGGCGTCGTTCGGAACAAACGAGTCCTCTGTTCGCTCGACGACCGGGTGACGGCCGTCCTCGATGTGGACACCGCCGCGGTCGCCGTTTGTCTCGGGGTCGACACCGACCACCGGCCGGGTGTAGTCGTGTTCAGCCGCGACGGTCCCGAAGGAGACGAGCACGTCCAGTTCCGCCAGCGCATCGGCCAGCGCCTGTACGCGCTCCGAGTTGCTGGCCACCTGTGACCGCACCTCACAGAACAGGTCGTACTCCAGGTCGTCGGCCCGCTGTTCGGCCCCGAGAATCTCGTCCTCGCGTCTCTTCAGTGCGGGTGTGTAGTAGCGCTCGGCGTTTTTCAGTGTCTGTCGGCGCTCGTACTCCTCGGGCACCCGGTCGAGGTTCGCGTCGGTCACCTCGATGTAGTAGCCGTGCACCGAGTTGTTACCCACCTTCAGCGAGTCGATACCGGTCCGCTCTCGTTCGCGGGCCTCGAGTTCGTCCACCCAGGCCTTCCCCTCGCGTTCGGTCTCCCTGAGATCGGCGAGTTGCTCGTCGAAACTCGGCTGGACGACACCCCCCTCGGTCAGTTCCTGTGGCGGGTCGGGGACGATGGCGTTCTCGACGAGCGCCCGGATATCCCTCAACGGGTCGAGTGCCTCGCGGAGCGAGCGGAGTTTCTCGCAGTCGGCGTCGTCGAGTGTCTCGCGCAGGTCGGGCACCACCGCGAGCGTGTCCGCCAGCGAGCGCAGGTCACGGGCGTTCGCCCGGTTGCGCGCCACCCGCGAGACCAGTCGCTCGATGTCGTAGACGTCTCTGAGGCGGTCGCCGACGCGTTCGCGCATCTGTACGCGCTCCCGGAGTTCACCCACGGCGTCGTGACGAGCGGCGATGCGCTCCGGGTCTAGCAGCGGCCGCCGGAGCCAGGCATCGAGCGTGCGTCGCCCGAGTGCCGATGCCGTCTCGTCGACCACGTCCACGAGCGTGCCGCCCTCGCGCCCGTGGACCGCACGGGGTTCGAACAGTTCGAGACTGTCGATTGCCACCGCATCGAGCAGCATGAACTCGTGGGGGTCGTACCGGGTGAGGTGGTTGATGTAGTCGAGGCTCTCCTGTTCACCGCCGCGTGCGTACTCGGCGTACGAGAGTAGGGCCCCACAGGCCCGCAGTTCGCTGGTTCCGGCGAGCAATCGGTCCGGGTCACCAAAGTAATCCGCCAGCAGGTCGGTGGCCGCCCCCAGCGCGAACGTCGCACGGTCGTGGGCGGTGACCACGCAACCCTCCGGGAGCGCGTCTCCGGGTGCGTCCGGGCCGAGCAGCACCTCGGCAGGGTCGAACCGGCCGAGTTCGTCAGCGAGGTCGCCGGGCGAGTCGGTGCTGGTCGCGTAGAACTCCCCCGTCGAGACGTCGAGTACCGCCAGACCGAGCGACCCGTCGGCGGCGACGGCGGCGACGTAGTTGTTGCGCTCGGTATCGAGCAGTTCGTTCTCGGTGAGCGTCCCCGGCGTGATGACCCTGGTCACCGCGCGGTCGACGACACCAGTTGCCTCCTCGGGCGATTGAACCTGGTCGGCGACCGCGACACGGTAGCCCGCCTCCAGCAACCGCTCGATGTACGACTCGGCGTTGTCGACGGGGATGCCGGCCATCGCGTAGGTGCCCGTGGAATCCTCGCGCTGTGTGAGTGTTATCTCACAGCGACGCGCGACAGTCTCGGCCGCCTCGCAGAACGCCTCGTAGAAATCGCCCACCTGGAAGAGCACGAGCGCATCGTCGTAGCGGTCACACAACCCGAAGTACTGGGCCATCATCGGGGTGAGGTCCCCACGACGCTCGCGCATCTTCTGGGGTGGACCCAGTGCTGTGTCCATGTGTGTGTCCCCGGGAGGGGCAAGCAAATACCTTGCACTTTTGCCCGTGGCCGGAGAGCACACGAGCATGGAGGGCGACCGCGAGCAGGCAAAGCGCCGTGCGGGCGAGAGTGCGGCACGTCAGGTCGAGGATGGCACGGTGGTCGGAGTCGGCACGGGTAGTACAGCGGCCGCGGCGATACGGCATCTCGGTGAACGGGTCGATTCGGGTCTCGATATCCGGGCCGTTCCGACCTCCCACCAGTCGCGCAGTCTCGCCCGCGAGGTGGGAATCCCACTGACGACGCTCGCGGCGGCCACGCCCGACATCGCAATCGACGGTGCCGACCAGGTCGCCGGCCGTACTCTAATAAAGGGCGGTGGTGGGGCTCACGCCCGCGAGAAGGTT